>NZ_JBSFGK010000142.1:0-13302 GCF_053596495.1 Kitasatospora sp. NPDC001683 | reverse complement strand
ATCGGCACACCAGGCTCAACGACCAGCACCCCACCGGGGTACCGGTCGCATCACCAGTTCATCCGAACTCGTCATGTGCGAAGGACCGGCCTAGCTGGAGGCGGCCCGGAGACGGCCTGGAAGCGCCCGGCCGGACGCCTCCGGGCTCAGCCCTTCGCCTGGTAGCCCGCCGCCGTGCCGTAGTTGGTCGCGTGCTCGGGCACCACGACCACCTGTCCGCCGCCGATCAGCACCCGTCCGGAGAGCAGCAGCGAGCCCGTGCCGGGCGGGAAGTTGCCGCCGACCGCCTCCTGGCCGCCCGCCAGCGGGAAGCGGTCGAGGTGGGCGGGCTGGTCGCGGCGTTCGTCGGCGGCCAGCACCAGCGAGCCGCCGTCGATGCCGACCGCCCGGGCGGTGCCCTTGGCGGTGGTCGGCGTCCTCCAGCGCTGCTTGCCGGTGTCCAGGTCGTAGCCGACCGCGGACAGCGGCCCGCCGCCGTTCGCGGGGGTCACCGCGGCGACCATCGTGCGGCCCTCGAAGAACACCTCGGGCGTGGCCGAAAACGTTCCGTGGGTGACGTTCAGCCGGCCGGCGTCGGTGACAACCGGGATCTCGACGGCCGGGTCGCCGGCGGCGCCCCAGGCGAACACCCGGTCGTCCGCGGGCTTGGCGCCGGTGGTGAGCACCACGGCCGGTTCGGCGGAGAGCACCGTCACCGTCTTCGGCTGGTTGTTCAGGCCCCGCCACCAGCTGACCTTGCCGTCCGCCGTGTTCAGTGCGACGGCCTGGTCGGCGGGCGTCGAGTCGGCGCAGGAGGAGGCGATCAGTACGGTCTTGCCGCTGACCCCGCCGGACAGGGTGCAGAACTTGCCCTGCCCGGTGTACTGCCAGACGTCCTTCCCGTCGGCCGCCGCCCAGGCCGCCGCGTGGTCGTCGCCGACCGCGATCACCAGGTCCTCCGTGACGCCGATCCGCGCCGAGTAGGCGCCCTGGGCGTCCGAGAGGGTCTTGGTCCAGGCGGTCTTGCCGGTCTTGGTGTCCACGGCGGCGACCAGGGTGCAGGGGCTCTTCGGGTCCGCCTGCGGCCGGAAGAGGGCCGCGCCGAGCCCGGCCTGGTTCACGCCTGCCGAGAGCCCGCACGGAACGGCCCCGGCCGCCGGGGGCTCGACCGACCAGGTCGGCTTGCCCGCCGTCCGGTCGTACGCGTGCACGCCGGAGCCGTCCGCCCGGACCACCGCGTCGGCCAGCAGCCAGCTGCCGACCAGCGTGTCGTCGCCCGCGGGCTGGGCGGCGACGGGCTGCGCGGACCAGACCTTGGTGTGCGCCACGGTGAACCCGGGCTCGCCGCCGCTGGTCGCGGACGCACTGCCGCCGCCCTCGGCGCCGACCGTCAGCGCCGCGGCTATCAGCACCCCGAGCGCGGCCACCCCGGCACCGGCCCGCACCAGCAGGGCCCGCCGGCTGGGCACGTGCTCCCCGGTCAGGACGGCCGCCCGGACCTTGTCCACCAGCGAAGCGGGGGATTCGCCATCGCCGCCGCGCCCCGCCGCCCGCGAGCGCGCGGCGGGCTCGGCGGCTCCGCCCGGCGGGGGCTCCTCGACGGCCGGCGCGGGCTCCGCCGGGGGTTCGTCGATGTGCACGTAGCCGTCGGCCGAGTACTCGGCCCCCGCCGGGACGTACAGCCCCTCCTCCCCCGGCTGGGGCTGCGGCGCGGCGGTGGCGGCGTACGGCTGCTGCCCGTAGTCCGGGTACTGCTGTTGGTACGGCTGGTACTGCTCCTGGCCGCCGTACGCCCCGTGGCCCTGGTCCTGACCCTGGAGGTAGGCGCCCTCGACGTACCCGGTCTGCCCGTGACCGCCCTGCTGCTCGTACTGGAACGGGTCGTACTGCGGCTGGCCGTAATTCGGCTGGTCGTACGGCGGCACCTGCTGCCACTGCCCGTGCGGATCCGGCTGCTGCCACTGCGCCTGCGCCTGCTGCGGGTCGTAGTACCCCTGCCAGTCCTGTGGGCCCTGGAGGTGCCACGGCTGCTGCTGGGCATGGGCGTCTCCGAAGGGCTCCTGTGACACCGTTCCGTCCCTCCCAGCCCCCCGCCGGCCTGCCGATTGCGGCAGTCAGCATCTCACGCCCGCCCGGGCACCCCACCCGGGCCCTCGGCGCGGTCGCGGGGGCCGGGCCTCAGGCCGCCGATTCGGCGCGCAGGGCCTCGTCGATGCGGGCGGCGAGGGTGAAGTCCAGTCCGGTGAGCCCACCGGCGCTGTGGGTGGACAGCACGAAGCGCAGGGTGCGCCAGCGGATGTCGATGTCGGGGTGGTGGTCGAGTTCCTCGGCCTGTCCGGCCACGGCGACGACCACCCGGATCGCGGCCGGGAAGTCGGGGGCGTCGGCGCTGCGGACGATGCTGTCGCCGTCCCGGCGCCACTGCGGCGCGTCCGCCAGCGCCGCCGTGATCTCGTCCTCGCTCAGTCGTGCCCTGCTGCTCATCGGTGCGCTCCGGGGGTCGTCGACGGGGTGCCGGTGGGGTGCCGGCGGGATGCCGGTCAGGCGGCCTTCCGGCGCGGACGGGCCACCAGTTCGCCGCCGCAGTTGGGGGCAGTCGGCGGCCATCGCCTCGGTGCAGTCCGCGCAGAAGGTGCACTCGTAGGAACATATCGAGGCGGGGCCGTCGGCGGTCAGCGACACCTCGCAGCGCTCGCAGGTCTCGCGCATCTCCAGGGCCATGGCCGGTTTCCTCCGATGTCGGTACGGTCCGATGAGCGGTCAGGCATACGGCCTGACCGTCGTTCAACTCAACAGCAGTTTGGTGACGGCCAACAGCCCGACCACCACGATGACCGCGCGCAGCGCGGCCGGCGGGAGGCGGCGGCCGACCTTGGCGCCGAGCAGACCGCCGACCAGCGAGCCGGCCGCGATCAGCCCGGCGGCGGTCCAGTCGACCGTCGAGGTGAACAGGAAGAAGAGTGCGGCGACGCCGTTGACGATCATCGCCAGGGCGTTCTTCACCGCGTTGATCCGCTGCAGGTCCTCCTGGAGCATCATGCCCATCAGCGCCATCAGTAGGACGCCCTGCGCGGCGCCGAAGTAGCCGCCGTAGATGCCGGTGAGGAACACCCCGACCAGCAGCACCAGGCTGCCGTCCGGGTCACCGTCGGCCCGGCGGCGGGCCGCGACGGCCTTGGCTACCCGGGGCTGGATCACCACCAGGACGAGGGCGAGCAGGATCAGCACCGGGACGATCGCGTCGAAGGCGCCGCTCGGCAGCTCGATCAGCAGCAGCGCCCCGAGCAGACCGCCGAGCAGCGAGGCGGTGCCCATGCGGCGCAGCCGGCGTCCCTGGCCGACCAGTTCGCGGCGGTAGCCGATCACGCCGCTGAGCGAGCCGGGCACCAGGCCGAAGGAGTTGGAGACGTTGGCGGTCACCGGCGGGATGCCGACGGCGAGCAGCACCGGGAAGGTGATCAGGGTGCCGGAGCCGACGATCACGTTGATCATCCCGGCACCGACGCCGGCCACCAGGACGGCGATCGCCTCCCAGAGCGTCATGGGTCACCTCTCCTCGCGGTCCTGTCCGAGGGGATCATGCCGGACCCCGCACCGGCCGGACCAGGCCCGCCCACGATCCGGGACGCACGCCACACCGCCGCACGAACCAGGAGAACGCCCGGGGGCCCGCCACCACCAGGCAGCGGGCCCCCGGCCGGAGAACTCGGCCTATCACTCCGGGTCGATCTTGCGGTACTCCCGCGCCGGGTCCACCCGGGGACGGGCGGCGCCCTTCTCGACGTCCACCGGTCGCGGCCCGGCCGCCGGGTCGAGCGGCACCTGGGTGGCCGCCGGGGGTGTCTGCGGGACGCTCGGCGCCGCCACCGCACCACCGTTGGCGCCGCCGTTGCCGGACAGGCCGGTGAAGGCCCCGCCGAGGCCCTTGAGCGCGTCGCCGACCTCGCTCGGGATGATCCACAGCTTGTTGGAGTCGCCCTTGGCCAGCTCGGGCAGGGTCTGCAGGTACTGGTAGGCGAGCAGCTTCTGGTCGGCGTCGCCGTCGTGGATGGCCTCGAAGACCGTCCGGATCGCGGCCGCCTCACCGTCGGCGCGCAGCACCGCGGCCTGCGCCTCACCCTCGGCCCGGAGCACGTCGGCCTGCTTCTCACCCTCGGCCTTGAGGATCTGCGCCTGGCGCTGGCCCTCGGCGGTGAGGATCGCGGCGCGCTTGTCGCGGTCGGCGCGCATCTGCTTCTCCATCGAGTCCTGGATGGAGGTCGGCGGCTCGATCGCCTTCAGCTCGACGCGGTTGACCCGGATGCCCCACTTGCCGGTGGCCTCGTCCAGGACGCCGCGCAGGCCGGCGTTGATGACCTCGCGCGAGGTCAGGGTGGACTCGAGGTCCATCGAGCCGATGATGTTGCGCAGCGTGGTGACGGTCAGCTGCTCGATGGCCTGGATGTAGCTGGCGACCTCGTAGGTGGCCGCCCGGGGGTCGGTGACCTGGTAGTAGATGACGGTGTCGATGTTGACCACCAGGTTGTCCTGGGTGATCACCGGCTGCGGCGGGAACGGCACGACCTGCTCGCGCAGGTCGATCCGGTTGCGGACCCGGTCGATGAACGGGACGACGATGTTCAGCCCTGCGTTGAGCGTCCGGGTGTAGCGGCCGAAGCGCTCCACGATCGCGGCGCTGGCCTGCGGGATGACCTGGATCGTCTTGATCAGCGCGATGAAGGCCACCACGACCAGGACGACCAAAACGATAAGGACCGGTTCCACGGACTCTCCCCTAGACGACCAGGGCGGTCGCGCCCTGGATTTCGACGACGTCGACCTTCTGACCCGGTTGGTACACGCTGTCCGGATTGAGCGCGCGGGCTGACCAGATCTCGCCGTTGAGCTTGATCCGCCCGCCCTCCCCGTCGACGGTTTCCGCGACGACCGCGGTGGCGCCCCGGAGCGCCTCGATGCCCGTCTTGATCTGCGGGCCCCTGCGCAGCTGTCGGCGGGCGATCGGGCCGACGAAGACCACCAGCCCGACCGAGACCACGATGAAGGTCAGGGTCTCCAGGACCGCTTCCCCGCCCAGCCCGGCCACGGCGGCGGCCGCCAGCGCACCGATCGCGAACATGGCGAACTCCGGCACCGCGGTGAGCACCAGCGGTATGCCGAGCACCGCGGCGGCCAGGAGCCACCAGATCCAGCTGTCCACGTGTCCATCCTAGGGAGCGGAGGTCCTTCGAGGCGGACAGTTCCCGCAGGTCGAGGAGCGGAAACCGGTCGCACGTGCGACCGGTTCCGACGGGCCTGCGCGGGATGGACGGACGGGGGGTCAGCCCAGCGGCAGACCCTGCGCCGACCAGCGGTCGCCGTGGCGCTCCAGGGTCAGCGGCAGGCCGAAGCACTTGGAGAGGTTACGGGCGGTCAGCTCGGTGTCGATCGGGCCGGCGGTGAGCACCTTGCCCTGGCGGATCATCAGCACGTGGGTGAAGCCGGGGGCGATCTCCTCGACGTGGTGGGTGACCATCGCCATGGCCGGCGCGAACTCGTCCTGGGCGAGCGCGCCGAGCCGGCGGACCAGGTCCTCGCGGCCTCCGAGGTCCAGGCCGGCCGCGGGCTCGTCGAGCAGCAGCAGCTCGGGGTCGGTCATCAGGGCGCGGGCGATCAGGGTGCGCTTGCGCTCGCCCTCGGAGAGGGTGCCGAACTTGCGGCCGGTGAGGTTGGCCATCCCCATGCGGTCGAGCAGGGCGAGCGCGCGGCCCTCGTCGGACTGCTCGTAGGTCTCCTGCCAGCTGACCGTCATGCCGTAGGCGGCGGTGAGCACGGTCTGCAGCACGGTCTGCTCGGCCGGCAGCTTGTCGAACATCGAGGCGCCGGCCAGGCCGATCCGGGAGCGCAGCTCGAAGACGTCGATCTCGCCCAGCTTCTCGCCCAGCACCGAGACCTTGCCCGAGGTCGGGAAGAGGTACGAGGAGGCGATCTGCAGCAGGGTGGTCTTGCCGGCGCCGTTCGGGCCCAGGATGACCCAGCGCTCACCCTCGGAGATGGACCACGAGACCTGGTCGACCAGCGCGCGCCCCTCCCGGACCACGGATACGTCCACCAGCTCCAGCACGTCGCTCATGCCTACGCCTTCCCCAAATACAAAAAATGTCGGCCGTCGGTGCGGGCGGCGAGCCTACTCCGGCGGCCGGTGGGCACGGGGTGGGTGCGCCGCACGCGCATGGGCAAACCTACGCCACCCGGATGACCGCCGATTCCGTAGGCTGGCCGGATGCTCGCGACTCCTGCCGACGATCCGTACGAAGAGCCCCGTTCGGGGCGGCTGACCGCCTGGGGCAACGCCCTGCTGAGCGGCCTGGTGCCGCCCGACGACGCCGCCGCGGCCGTGCTGGGCACCGACGAGGGGCACCGGGTGACCGGGCTGCCCGGGAACGGGCCGGGCGAGCAGCACGGGCTGACCTGGGCGCTCGGCCGGCTGCGGGTGCTGGGCGTGAAGGGCCTGCGGCTGGCGCTGCCCTCGGCCGGGCACCCGCTGGGGCTGACCGGCCCGGCGGCCTTCAACGAGCGCGCCATGGCGGCGGGCGAGGCGGTGCTCGCGGTGGGCGTACCGCTCGGCCTGGTGCCGGAGGTCACGGTGTACGGCCCGGAGGGGGACCGCGCGGCCACCGTGCTGTGGCGCTGCGCGGAGGTCAACGACGCCCCGCCGGCCGACGTGCCCTCGCTGCACGAGGCCGAGCGCGAGCTGGCGGACGGGCTGCGCGAGGCGACGGCGCTGCTGACCCGGCTGGACGTGGCCGGCGCCGGCCCGGCGGCGCTGCGCGCCCTTGAGGCGTACCGCCGGCGCGGCCACGCCGAGCTGCTCGCCCCCGGCTACCCGCCGCGCGCCGTGCGCGTCCTGGAGTCGGCCCGCCAGGTTTCCGCCCTGCTGTCGATCGCCGCGGGCGGCCACGGCGCCGCCGTCAGCGCCTCCGAGATGGCCGCCCGCCAGTCGGTGCTGGCCCCGCTGCGGCGCACCGCCCGCCGCGCCCAGGTGGCCGCCTACAACGCCCTGGTGGACGAGCGCGGGGACCGCTAACGCTCCCGGGTCGCGCCGTTGCGGACGGCCCAGAGCGCGGCCTGGGTGCGGTCAGCGAGGTCCAGCTTCATCAGGATGTTGGACACGTGGGTCTTCACCGTCTTCTCCGACAGGTGCAGGCTGCGGGCGATCTCCCGGTTGGAGCGGCCGTCGGCGATGTGGCCGAGCACCTCGCGCTCGCGCTCGGTGAGGGTGCCGCCGCGGCCCTGTGGGGCGCGCGGGCCGTCGTCGGCGAGCAGGGCCTCGGCCAGTTCCGGCTGGAGCAGCACGTGACCGGCGTGCACCGAGCGGATGGCACCGGCCAGCGCCTCCGGGTCCACGTCCTTGTAGACGTACCCGGCGGCGCCGGCCCGCAGCGCGGGGACCATGGTGCGGTGCTCGGTGAAGCTGGTGACGATCAGGATCCGGGCCCGGCTGCCCTCCTCCTTGAGCGTGCGCAGCGCCTCGATGCCGTCGACGCCGGGCATCTTGAGGTCCATCAGGACGACGTCCGGGTCGAGTTCGCGGGCGCGGTCGACGCCCTCGGCCCCGTCGGCGGCCTCCCCGACCACCTCGATGTCGTCCTGGACCTCCAGGAAGGTGCGCAGCCCGCGGCGGACCACCTGGTGGTCGTCGACCAGCAGGACGCGGATCGACGGCGTGCTGTCAGGCACCGGGGACCTCCATCTCGACGAGCGTCCCCTGGCCGGGGGCGGACTCCAGGGTGAGCGTGCCGCCGACGGCGGCCGCGCGGTCGCGCATCGAGGCCAGGCCGAGGTGCCGGCCGGCCCGGCGGACGGACTCGGGGTCGAAGCCGCGTCCGTCGTCGCGCACCCGCAGCACGGCGCCGCGGGCGGGGGTGCCGGCCAGGGAGACGGTGACCCGGCGGGCGCCGGAGTGGCGCAGCGCGTTGTGCAGCGCCTCCTGGGCGACCCGCAGCAGCGCGGCCTCCTGGGCGGGCGGCAGGGCACGGACGCCGTCGGCGGCGAAGGCGAGGTCGGCGGTGTGCGCGCGGTCGAGGAGCTGTACCTGGGAGGCGAGGGTGGCGCTCAGCCCGTCCTCCTCCAGGGCGGCGGGGCGCAGTTCGACCACCACGGCGCGCAGTTCGTCGGCGGCCTCGGCGGCGAGCCGGGCGACCTCGGCGAGTTCGGCGCGGGCGCGGGCCGGGTCGCGGTCGACGAGCTTGGCGGCGGCCTTGGCGGTCAGCCGCAGCGAGAAGAGCTTCTGCGAGACGGCGTCGTGCAGGTCGTGGGCGATCCGGGCGCGCTCGCCGGCCAGGGTGAGTTCGCGGCTGCGCTCGTACAGGCGGGCGTTGGACAGGGCGAGGGCGGCGTGCGCGGCGAGGATCCGCAGCAGTTCCTCGTCGTGGTCGGTGAACTGGCCGCCGCCGCGCTTGTTGGCGAGGAAGATGACGCCCATCACCTGCGGTTCGTCCTCGGCGGCCTCGGTGTCCAGGACGGGCATGCCGAGGAAGGCGTCCATCTCGGGGTGGGCGGCGGGCCAGCCCTCGAAGGCGGGGGCCCGGCGGACGTCGACGAGGCGGGTGGGGCCGGTCTCGTGCAGCATTTCGGCGAGCACGCCGTGCTGACGGGGCAACGGGCCGATCGCCCGCCACTGCTCGTCGGTGACGCCGTCGACCACGAACTGGGCGAAGCCGCCGTGGTCGTCGGGCACGCCGAGGGCCGCGTACTCGGCCTCCAGCAGCTCGCGGGCGGAGGCGGTGATGCGGCGCAGCACCTCGCGGACCTCCAGGTGCCGGCTCATCGCGAGCAGGGCCTGGCTGACGGCCTCGATGCCGGCCAGCGGGTCGCAGCCGGGCGGGCCGGCGGAGGTCCGGTGATCACCGGTGGTGCTGGGCATACCGCCAAACTACCGCCGTCGCGGGGGCGTCCGCGTCCGTCCCCGGCCGTCCCGGCCGCAGGTCCGGGGACCTAGGCCGGTGGGCCCGCCCGCCCCGAGCCGAAGGGGCGCGCCGGTGCCGAAAGCGAGGAGCGACAAGCGAGGCACGAGCGCCGGAGCGACGACCGTCGGCACCGGGTCCGAGCGCCCCGGAGGCGAGCGGGCGAGTCACCCGCCCCGGAGGCGAGCGGGCGAGTAACGCCCAGGGGCGGCCCTCCTCGTCGAGGAGAGCCGCCCCTGGGAGCGAGGGCTGTCAGCCCTTCTGCATGACCTCCGGCTCGTGCCGGCGCTGCAGCCGGGTCACGATCACGCCGATCACGATCGAGATGACGACCAGCACGCTCGCGTCGATCGCCCACTGGGCGACGGAGTGCTTCCACAGCGGGTCGTAGTTCGGGTGCTCGAAGTCCTTGTTCCAGGGACCCATGAGGTGCGACAGGTCGAGCGTGGTCGAGACGATGCCGGTGCCCCAGCGGGCGGGCATCAGCCAGGCGACCTGCTCCAGACCGGGCTTGCCGAAGATCTGGAAGAGGCAGCCGGTGAAGACGACCTGGACGATGGCGAACATGACCAGCAGCGGCATGGTCTTCTCGGCGGTCTTCACCAGCGCGGAGATCATCAGGCCGAACATCATCGCGGCGAAGCTCAGCAGGATCATGCCGATGGTCATCTCGATCATCGGGATGTTCTTGACGATCAGGCCGTGCTCGGGGAGCTTGCGCGGCAGGAAGCCGACCGCGGAGATGATCGCGCCCTGGATCACGGAGAAGATGCCCAGCACGATGATCTTGGACATCATGTACGCCGAGCGGGAGAGGCCGGTGGCCCGTTCTCGCTCGTAGATCGCCCGTTCCTTGATCAGCTCGCGGACCGAGTTGGCCGCTCCGGAGAAGCAGGCGCCGATCGCCAGGATCAGCAGGATCGTCGCGGCCCCGTTGTTGAGGTGGAGCTGCGTCTTCGGGTTGGGGGCGAGCCCCGGTTCGTTGGGGATCAGCACGCTGACCGCGCCGATGACCGCGGGCAGCAGCACCGACAGCGCCAGGAAGCCGCGGTCGGAGGCGAGCACCGACATGTAGCGGCGCATCAGGGTCCACAGCTGCGAGCCCCAGCTCTGCGGCTTGGGCGGCCTGATGGCCTCCTGGGCGACCTGGGCGTGCTGCACCTCGCCCGCCTCGACGGTCGGGGCGGAGTACTGCTGGTAGTGCACCGAGCCGCGGTAGCGGCCGGCCCAGTCGTGGTCCGGGTAGTTCTCGAAGGCCTGGAAGACGTCCGCCCAGGTCTCGTACCCGAAGAAGTGCAGGGCCTCGTCCGGCGGGCCGAAGTAGGCCACCGAGCCGCCCGGCGCCATCACCAACAGCCGGTCGCAGAGCGCGAGTTCGGCCACCGAGTGGGTGACGACCAGGATCGTGCGGCCGTCGTCGGCGAGGCCGCGCAGCATCTGCATGACCTCGCGGTCCATGCCCGGGTCGAGGCCCGAGGTGGGCTCGTCCAGGAAGATCAGCGAGGGCTTGGTGAGCAGCTCCAGGGCGACCGAGACGCGCTTCTGCTGGCCGCCGGAGAGCGCGGTGATCTTGTTGTCGGCTCGCTTGTCCAGGCGCAGCTCGTACAGCACCTCGTCGATCCGGGCCTCGCGCTCCTTCGCCTCGGTGTCGCCGGGGAAGCGCAGTCGGGCCGCGTACTTGAGGCCCTTCCGCACGGTGAGCTCGCGGTGCAGGATCTCCGACTGCGGCACCAGGCCGATCCGGGAGCGCAGTTCGGCGAACTGCTTGTAGAGGTTGCGGCCGTCGTAGAGCACCTCGCCGCGGTCGGCCGGGCGGTAGCCGGTGAGGGCGCGCAGCAGGGTCGACTTGCCGGAGCCGGACGGGCCGATGACGGCCACCAGGGACTTCTCCGGGAGGCCGAAGCTGACGTCGTTGAGCAGGACCTTCTTGGCGCCCTTGTGCTCGACCTCGACGGTCAGGTGGCGGGCGGAGAAGGAGACCTCACCGGTGTCGACGAACTCCTGCAGCTGGTCGCCGACCAGCACGAAGCTGGAGTGGCCGACGGTCAGCCGGTCCTGCGGGCCCATCAGCTGACGCTGCACCGGCTGGCCGTTGAGGAAGATGCCGTTGTGGCTGCCGAGGTCGACGATCTCGTAGCGGCCGTCCGGCAGTTGGCGCAGCTCGGCGTGGTGGCGGGAGACCTGGAGGTCGGACACCACGATGTCGTTGTCCAGCGCACGGCCGATCCTGACGGTGCGCATGCCGGCCGTCAGGCTGCGGATCATCGTCGGCTGCGGGCCGCCGCCACCGCCGTGCTGCGGCGGGGTCGGGAAGCCCTGCTGCTGCGGGAACCCGCCGTGCTGCGGCGGCTGCTGGTCCTGCGGCTGCGGCGGGTACGGCTGCTGCTGCGGCACGTACTGCTGCTGGGGCTGGCCCGGCCAGGCCTGCTGCGGCTGCTGGTACGGGTCCTGACCCGGCCACGGCTGCTGCGGGGCGGGCTGCTGGGGCGCCGGGTTGGGGCTGCGACTGGTGACGGCCTCGTGCACCGGGGAGGGCTGCGGGGCGGCGGCGTGGGCGGGCGCGGAGAAGGCAAGTCGGGGCCCGTTCTCCGGGTTGCCCAGGTTGACCACGCCACCGGGGAACAGCTGGGCCTGCATGGTGCGGGCACCGGCCACGTAGGTGCCGTTGGTGCTGCCGTGGTCGTCCAGCTGCCAACCGCTGCCGTTGAAGCTGATGGTCCCGTGCTGCCAGGAGACCCTGGCGTCGTCGAACGCGAAGTCCGACTGCGGGTTGCGTCCGATGGTGTAGGACCGCCCGGGCTCAAGAGTCCGCTGCTGTCCGTTGATCTCAATGACGAGTTGCGGCACTGCTTGCCTGCCCCGCTCTCTCGGTTCCCCCGAATTCGGCCCCCGGCCGGGGTGCGCTGTTCCTCTGACTGACGGGGGGAATCATTCCAGCCCGCCGACCGTCGATGAAAGTCACCCCGGGTGACTGTGACCAGGCTGCTACCCGGGGCTGCCGTTCGGGCCCGACGCTTGCGCGTGTCCCGCGACGTGGGACGGGTGCCCTCGGCCCGGCGACCGACGGGTAGCGTGGGAGTCACCATGAACGCATCGCCCTTGGCCGCTGAGCCCCTCCCCGCCGCCCAGCCCCGGACCGCGGACGAGCGCACCCTGCTCGTCAAGGTGTTCGGCAAGGACCGCCCCGGCATCACCGCCGGCCTCTTCGCCACCCTGGCCGGCTTCGGCGTCGACGTGATCGACATCGAGCAGGTCGTCACCCGCGGTCGCATCACGCTGTGCGCCCTGGTCACCCCGCCCCACGCGCCCGGCGCCGAGGGCGGCCTGCGGGCCACCGTGCACCGCTGGGCCGACGAGCAGAAGCTGCAGGCCGAGATCCTCTCCGGCATCGGCGACAACCGTCCGCGCCGCGAGGGCCGTTCGCACGTGACGGTGCTCGGCAACCCGCTGACCGCCTCCGCCGTGTCCGCGCTGACCTCCCGGATCACCGCGGCGGGCGGCAACATCGACCGCGTCTTCCGGCTCGCCAAGTACCCGGTGACGGCGGTCGAGCTGGCCGTCTCCGGCGTGGCCACCGAGGAGCTGCGGGCCGAGCTGGCCCAGGAGGCGGCCGCCCAGCGGGTGGACGTCGCGGTGGTGGCCGCCGGGCTGGAGCGCCGGGCCAAGCGCCTGATCGTGATGGACGTGGACTCCACGCTCATCCAGGACGAGGTGATCGAGCTGTTCGCCGCCCACGCGGGCTGCGAGGAGCAGGTGGCCGAGGTGACGGCGGCGGCGATGCGCGGCGAGCTGGACTTCGCCGAGTCGCTGCGGGCCCGGGTCGCCCTGCTGGCCGGGCTGGACGCCTCGGTGACCGAGAAGGTCCGCGCCGAGGTCCGGCTCACCCCGGGCGCCCGCACCCTGATCCGTACGCTGCAGCGCCTGGGCTTCCAGGTCGCGGTGGTCTCCGGCGGCTTCACCCAGGTCACCGACCACCTGGTGGACCTGCTGGGGCTGGACTTCGCGGCCGCCAACACCCTGGAGGTGGTGGACGGGAAGTTCACCGGCCGGGTGGTCGGCGAGATCGTGGACCGGGCCGGCAAGGCCCGCTGGCTGGCCCGGTTCGCCGAGCAGGCGAAGGTGCCGCTGGAGCAGACGGTGGCGATCGGCGACGGCGCCAACGACCTGGACATGCTGAACGCGGCCGGGCTCGGGGTGGCCTTCAACGCCAAGCCGGTGGTGCGCGAGGCCGCCGACACCGCGGTGAACGTGCCCTTCCTGGACACCGTGCTGTACCTGCTGGGCATCACCCGCGAGGAGGTCGAGGCGGCCGACGGCCTCTCGATCGAGTAGGTCCGAGCAGGTTCTGTGGAGGTACGTGAGGGGCGTGCGGATCGATCCG
>NZ_JBSFGK010000141.1:0-13669 GCF_053596495.1 Kitasatospora sp. NPDC001683 | reverse complement strand
TGGTACCCCGATCGGCAGGGGGGCGTCGTCGGACTTGGTGAGCCTCTTCGCGAGTCGGGCTTGCAGGTCCAGGCCGCTGTCGGTCGTGGCGAGGCCGCCCCGCCCCGTCGGTGCCGGCCTCAGGAGGTCAGCGAGGTCTTGCGGGTGGAGATGATCTGGTCGACCAGGCCGTACTCGACGGCCTCCTCGGCGGTCAGGATCTTGTCGCGCTCGATGTCGTCGCGCACCTGCTCAACCGACTTGTTGGAGTGCTTGGAGAGCATCTCCTCCAGCTGCTCGCGCATCCGGAAGATCTCCTTGGCCTGGATCTCCAGGTCGGACACCTGACCGCGGCCGGTCTCGGTGTACGGCTGGTGGATCAGGATGCGGGCGTTCGGCAGGGCCATCCGCTTGCCGGGGGTGCCGGCGGCGAGCAGCACGGCCGCGGCGGAGGCCGCCTGGCCCATGCAGACCGTGGTGATGTCCGGCTTGACGTACTGCATGGTGTCGTAGATGGCCGTCAGGGCCGTGAACGAGCCGCCGGGCGAGTTGATGTACATCTGGATCTCGCGGTCCGGGTCCATCGACTCCAGGCACAGCAGCTGCGCCATGATGTCGTTCGCCGAGACGTCGTCGACCTGCGAGCCGAGGAAGATGATGCGCTCCTCGAACAGCTTGGCGTACGGGTCGTACTCGCGGATGCCCTGCGTGGTGCGCTCGACGAAGCGCGGGACGATGTAGCGGCCCTCGGCGCGCATGTCCTCGACGCGGGCCTTGGCGGCCGACAGGCTGGGGATGTTCATGGGGGTTCTTGTCCTCCGGGGCGTTGTGGCTGTGGTCTCGTGGGCCGGGCCGAGGCTCAGGCGCCCGTGCCGCCGCCGCCGGGGACGTCCGCGGCGCTGTGCATGATCGCGTCGATGAGGCCGTACTCCTGGGCCTCCTCCGGGGTGAACCAGCGGTCGCGGTCGGAGTCCCGGGTGATCTGCTCGAACGACTGGCCGCTGTGGAAGGCGATCAGCTCGGACATCCGCTTCTTGGTGCGGAGCAGCTGCTCGGCCTGGATGCGGATGTCGGTGGCGGAGCCGCCGAGGCCGGCGGAGGGCTGGTGCATCAGGATGTTGGCGTTCGGCAGCGAGAAGCGCTTGCCCTTGGCGCCGGCGGTCAGCAGGAACTGGCCCATCGAGGCGGCCATGCCCATCGCGATGGTGACGACGTCGTTCTTGATGTACTGCATGGTGTCGTAGATCGCCATGCCCGCCGAGATCGAGCCACCCGGGGAGTTGATGTAGAGGAAGATGTCCTTCTCGGGGTCCGCGGCCAGCAGCAGCAGCTGCGCGGTGATCTTGTTGGCGATGTCGTCGTCGACCTGCTGGCCGAGGAAGATGATCCGCTCGTTGAGCAGCCGGTTGTAGACCTGGTCGCCAAGGCCGCCGAGCACGTCACCAGCGGCGGCGTGCGGCGCCATCGGGCCAGGCATCTGCATCTGCGGGAACGTCACTTAGCCACCTGCTCAGTCGATTTGGAGGGCCGCTCGACGGCTCTCACGGTGTCGCACAGCTTCCGGGTATCACGTCGTGATTGTTGCTGTCCAAGGACCCTAACGCGCAGGCCCGGCCGCAGAATCCCTCACGCAGAACTGTTCGCTGTGAGCGCAGGGTCGCACGGTCGCGCGGTCGCCCGCGCGCCGGGACGACAGCGGGCCCGGACACCGTAAACGGCGTCCGGGCCCGCTGCGTCGCCTCAGGGGCTACCGGGGCACTCAGGCCTCGGTGCTCTCCTCGGCAGCGGCCTCGGCGGAGGCGTCGACGGTCTCGGCCGTCTCGTCCTCGTCGTCGAAGTTGATCTCGTTGCCCTCGGTGTCGACGACCTTGGCGGCCTCGACCACGGTGGCCAGCGCCTTGCCGCGGGCGACCTCGCCGACCAGCAGCGGAACCTGGCCGCCCTGGACGACCTGCTGGGCGAACTGGTCCGGGGTGAGGCCGGAGCCGGCGGCGCGGCGGATGAGGTGCTCGGTGAGCTCCTCCTGGTTTACGCCCAGCTCCTCGTTGGCGACGATCTGGTCCAGGACGAACTGGGTCTTGATGCCCTTCTTCGCCTGCTCCTCGATCTCCGCGTCCCACTCCTCGCGGGTCTTGCCCTGGGTCTCCAGGTAGGTGTCGAGGTTCAGGCCCATCGGCTCGAGCTGGTGGTGCTCGACGTTGTGCTTGCGGGTCTCGATCTCGTCCTTGAGGAGCTTCTCGGGGTACTCGATCTCAACCAGCGCGAGCAGGGCGTCGAGGACCTTCTCCTGGGCCTGGGTGGCCTGGTCGTACTCCTTCATGCGCTCGAGGCGCTTGCGGGAGTCGGCGCGCAGGTCCTCCAGGGTGTCGAACTCGCTGGCCAGCTGGGCGAACTCGTCGTCCAGCTCCGGCAGCTCCTTCTCCTGGACGGCCGTGACGGTGACGGTGACCTCGGAGGTCTTGCCGGCCTGGGTGCCACCCTTGAGCTCGGTCTCGAAGGTCTTCTCCTCGCCGGCGGACAGGCCGGTCACGGCCTCGTCGATGCCGTCGATGAGGCGGCCCGAGCCGATCTCGTAGCTGACGCCGTTGGCGGTGCCGTCCTCCGGCACCTCACCGTCGACCTTGGCGACGAGGTCGACGACCACGATGTCACCGGCGGCCGCGGCGCGCTCGACGTCCTTGACCGAGGAGAAGCGCTCGCGCAGCTGCTCCAGCGACTTCTCGACGTCCTCGTCGGAGACGGCGATCGGGTCGACCGTCACCTCGATGGAGGAGAACTCCGGCAGGGTGATCTCGGGGCGGACGTCCACCTCGGCGGTGAACTTCAGGTCGCCACCGTCGGCGATCTTCTCGACACCCTCGATGTTGGTGATGTCGGGCTGGCCGAGGACCTCGATCTTGCCCTCGTCGACGGCCTGCGTGTAGAAGCGCGGCAGGGCGTCGTTGACGGCCTCCTCCAGCACGGCACCACGGCCGAAGCGCTGGTCGATGACGCGAGCCGGGATCTTGCCCTTGCGGAAGCCCGGAACCGTGACCTGCTGGTTGATCTTCTTGTACGCCGCGTCGAGGCTGGGCTTGAGCTCCTCGAAGGGCACCTCGACGGTGAGTCGAACCCGGGTCGGGTTCAGAGTCTCGACGGCGCTCTTCACGGTTAGGTCTCCTATGGGCTTGCGGTCAGGTTGCCTCCGCCCGCCCCGCACGCCCGGCCGGAGCCGGTACGGATGGGTCGGGCGAGACGGGCGATGGGCGGTTGGAGCTGCATCTCCCGTGTGGGTGGACGGTGAGCTTGACTCCTCGCCCTCGTGCGGTTGACCTGGGTGGACGCCACAGGGACTACCGCCAGCGCCCCATCCTACCGGTACCACGAAAGGCGGACGCCAGACGCCACCGTACCGCCCCAACAGAACAGGGCCCCGCCCCGGTGGGCGAGACCCTGCCGCACTGTCGGGGTGACCGGATTCGAACCGACGGCCTTCCGCTCCCAAAGCGGACGCGCTACCAAACTGCGCCACACCCCGTGGTGCCGAGAGGAAGCGTACACGCCGGGCCTGCACGGCTCGCCGACTTATTCGGGGCAGGGCGGAAGAGGGGGCGCGGGGAACGCCCGCGGAATGCGGTGTGCACGGGAGCGGCCGGACCAGGTACGCTGTCTCCCGAACTTCCGGCCGGAGACGGCTGGGGGGTCGCGCGGGCGTAGCTCAATGGTAGAGCCCTAGTCTTCCAAACTAGTCACGCGAGTTCGATTCTCGTCGCCCGCTCCGAAGTCCGGCCCCGGTGTGCCCAGCACACCGGGGCCGTCGGCGTTCCCGGGGCCGTCGGCCGCCGCGGCCTCAGAGCCCGAGCCGGGCGGCCCGGGCGGCGGCCCGGTCGAGCAGCTGGTGCACGTCACCCTCCCGGGTGGTGGGGCGGTCGTTGAACTCGTCCGGGGAGCGCGCCGGGCGGCCGGTGGCGTGCAGCACCTCCATCAGCTGGACCCGGGCGGTGCGCACGGTCACCGGGGTGCCGTAGCCGTGCGCCAGGACGGCGGCCTGGGCGCCGAGCAGGCAGACCCGGCCGGCGCCGTCCCACATCGCGCCCTGCAGCCAGCCGAAGGCGCCGATGTAGCGGGAGGCGAGCCGCAGGTGGTCGGCGGCGGTGACCGGGACGGGCCGGGCGGGGCGGCGCAGCGCCCGGTCGAGCAGGGTGGAGCGGGGCTCCGGGTGGCCGGCGTTCCAGGGGGTCAGGGTGCTCCCGTACCGGCAGACGTACGGCCCGGGGGCGCGTGCGGGGGCGGGCAGGGTGGCCAGGTAGGCCTCGATCTCGGCGACCAGGCCGGAGCCGTCCGGAAGGACCGGGTGCGGCGGAGGGGACGTCAGGTCGGTGCGGGGCATGCGGGCTCTCCAGGCGGGCGGCCTTCAGGTTCCGCTCCCCAAAGTGGGGCATTCAGGACATTTTCGCGACCGGAGATTCGAGGCGCTCACGCGGTTTCCCGCATGGCGGTCGGGCCGATAGCCTCGGCGGCGTTCGAGCGCAGTTCGAGCGCGACCTCACGCGCCGCGCTCCCGAGGTGGAGGAGTCCCGGTGCGTCCGCAGGAGCGACTGGCCGTCATACAGCGCTGCGTGATCGAGGAGATGGCGCGGCTGGGCCAGGTGTTCCTTACGGACGGCGAGGTGGTGCGCGGACCGGGCACCACGGCGGTGGCGGTGCGCGAGCACCCCGGGGACGACGGCGGCGCCGGGCACGTGGACCTCGGCTTCGTGCTGCAGCTGGGCCGGGCGGACGCACCGGTGGTGTGGGACTGCGCGGCGGGCCTCGGCAAGACCGAGGAGGAGAAGCTCGCGAACGCGGTGAAGATGTGGGCGACCACCACCGCCTCGGTGCTGGTCGAGCTGGCGGACGGCCGCGGCATCCACGCCGACCGCCCGGACCTGCCCGAACTCCCGGGCTGGCGGGCGGTGCAGGGGCCGGCGGCGGTGTTCGGCTTCGGCAACGAGCACCTGGCGGCCTGGCTCGCCGAGCACCGGGTGCTGCCCGCGCTGGCGCCCGCGCTGCGCCGGGAGCTGACCGGGCCGGGGCCGGTCGGGGTGAAGCTCTTCCTCGGCGGGAAGGCGGGCGACGACGTCGCCGAGGTCCGGGTGGGCGGCGAGGTGTCGGAGGCGGCCTCCGCGGCGCTGCGCGCGCTGGACTGGCCGCGCGGCGAACGGCTGTGCTGGGCGCGGTTGTTCGTGCTGCTGACGGCGGAGCGGGCAGCACCGCTCGCGGCCGCGCCGGCGGGTGCCGCGGCACCCGTGCCGGTACGTGCTCCGGCCCCGGCGGCGGCACGCCCCCGGGGTCTGTTCGCTCGCTGGCGGGAGGCCAGGCGGGCCGGCCGGTAGCCGCAGCTATTCGCCCGCTCGCCTCCGGGACGCTCTGACCCGACGCCGACGGTCGGCGCTCCCTCGCTTCTCCCTTTCGGCACCGGCGCGCACCTTCGACTCGGGGCGTGCGGGGCCGGCCGTCGGCCCCGGCCCGGTCAGCCGCCGGTGATGCTGGAGATGCTGTGCGCCAGGTTGGCGAGCAGGGAGTTGATGGAGGTCGCCATCGTGGTCTCGTGCAGCATGAAGCCGAACAGGGCGGCGACGATCGCGTGCGGGATCTTCAGCTGCTTGTTCCGGATGAAGATGATGCACAGGATCGCGAACAGGACCAGCGCGGAGACGGAGAGTGCCACCCGGACTCACTTCCTCGTTTCATAGCGTGGCGCCGCCGCCCGGCGGCACCTGCGAAGCCGGACCCCGGCTTGTCCGACGGTCCCGAGGCGGAATCGCGGACCGTCCGGCGCAGCGCCGGCGAGGGGGCCCGCGCCGACCGGCTGCCTGTCGTGCCGCACGTGTCGCCCCCAATCCCCCGAATCCTGAACAGTCCCGCCCGGACTCAGTGTGGTCGACCGTGCCGATTGCGTAAAGGTCTGACAGTCAGCCCAACGCCGACATCCTGCGGTGCGGGACGAGTTTCCGCCGACCGGGACGATAGCGGAGCCGGTCTGACGAATCGTCGGCGGGGCGGTGCTGAGCGGCCGGGAAACGCCCGGGAGCGGGTAACGGAAGCCGCTGATCCGGTCAGCCGACGGGGCGTCCGATATGGCCGAAGATCAGCTGCCAGGCTTGACAGCGGCTGCCGGCGGCATGTGCCCATCGGGGGATCCCGCCCCGAGCCGAAGGGGCGCGCCGGTGCCGAAAGGGAGAAGCGAGGGAGCGACGAAGGAGCGAGGGAGCGCCGACCGTCGGCGCCGGGTCCGGAGCGGCCCGGAGGCGAGCGGGCGAACTGCCGCCCCGAGCCGAAGGGGCGCGCCGGTGCCGAAAGGGAGAAGCGAGGGAGCGACGCAGGAACGAGGGAGCGCCGACCGTCGGCGCCGGGTCCGGAGCGCCCCGGAGGCGAGCGGGCGAATATCAGTCGCGCCAGAGCAGCAGGACCGCCCGGTCGTCGTTGATGTCCCGGGCCACCGTCTCGATCAGGGCGGACGCCGCGCCCGCGCCGCTGCCCGGTGCGCCGCCGGGGACCAGCCGGTCGGCCTCCCCCATCAGCCGGTCCATGCCCTCGGCGAGGTCGCGGCCGGGCGCCTCGACCATGCCGTCGGTGCACAGCATCAGCACGTCGCCCCGGTTCAGCCGGCCGCGCACGCCCTCGAACTTGGCGCCGTCGTAGATGCCGAGCAGCGGGCCCTCGGCCTCCTTGACCTCCCAGCGCCCGGCGCCGGCCAGGCGCTGCATGCCGGGCAGGTGCCCGGCCGAGAGCAGTTCGTACTCGCCGGTGTCCAGGTCCAGCACCAGGTGGACGGCGGTGGCGAAGCCCTCCTCCCAGGACTGGCGCAGCAGGTAGCCGTTGGCGGCGGGCAGGAAGTCGTGCGCGGGCAGCGAGCCGACCAGGCCGCCGAAGGCGCCGGACAGCAGCAGCGCCCGGGAGCCCGCGTCCATGCCCTTGCCGGAGACGTCCGCGAGGACCACCTCCAGCAGCCGCTGGCCGGGGCCGGTGCGGGCGGCCACCACGAAGTCGCCGGAGAAGGACTGGCCGCCGGCCGGGCGCAGTGCCATGTCCGCGTGCCAGCCGGCCGGCAGCTCGGGCACCCGGCTCTGCACCCGCAGCCGCTCGCGCAGGTCGAACAGCATGGTGGAGCCGCCCCACCAGGGGACCCCGACCCGGGCCCGGAACTGGGCCAGCAGCAGGCCGCCCACCCCGGCGGCGCCGACCACCAGGGCCGCGCCGGGGGTCACGCCATAGACGTAGGCCTCGGGGTTCTCGCTGGCGACCCGCTGGCCGGTGTGGATCACGGACTCGGCGGACAGCCCGAGGGCGGCCAGCGCGTAGAGCACCACCAGGCTGCCGGGGCGCAGCAGCAGCGCACCGGCCAGGATCGGCAGGACCAGGGCGGTGGGCGGGGCCCAGTCCGGGATCCAGATGTTGAGCAGGATCATCACCGGGACGAGCAGGGCCAGTGCGCAGAGCACCGGCCAGTCGGCGGCGCCGCCGCGGAAGTAGTCGACCCCGGCCGTGCGCAGCCTTCGGCGGACCCGGCGGAGCCTCCTGCGCAGCCGGGCCGTCACGGGCTCGGACGCCGGGGCGGCGCCGGGCCTCGTCGCAGTCGTCTGGGGCGGTGCGCCCGGCGGTCTGCCAGCCATGGGGACCGACCCTATCCACGGGTGCGGCCCGGCGTCGACGGGCCGGGGGCGGGCGGCGGTGCGGGTGCGCGGGCCGCTCAGCGGGTTTCGGCCGATCGGGGCGTTGGTGGGCGTGCCGTCAGGAGGCGTGCGGCGGTTGGGCGTACGGAGCCCGGGGGCGGCGCGTGCGCCCCGCGTGCGGGGGTGTGGGCGCGCCGGGGCCTGTGGCCGATCCCACAGGTGGCGCGCGGGCCGCGAACGGCGACGGCCGGCCGCACGGGAGGGTGCGGCCGGCCGTCGGTGACGGGTGGGTGGGGGATCAGCCCTGCGGGTGGTGGGCCGGGATCGGCGGGAGCTCGCCGGTGGTCTCGTACTCGCTCAGCATCTCGATCCGGCGGGTGTGCCGGGCCTCGCCGCTGTAGGGGGTGTTGAGGAAGACCTCGACGAACTTGGTGGCCTCGTCCTCGGTGTGCATGCGGCCGCCGATGGAGATCACGTTGGCGTTGTTGTGCTGACGGCCGAGCTCGGCGGTCTGCACGCTCCAGGCCAGCGCGGCGCGGACGCCCTTGACCTTGTTGGCGGCGATCGCCTCGCCGTTGCCCGAGCCGCCGATCACGATGCCCAGGGCGTCCTCGTCGGCGGCGGTGCGCTCGGCGGCGCGCAGGCAGAACGGCGGGTAGTCGTCCTCGGCGTCGTAGATGTGCGGCCCGCAGTCGACCGGCTCGTGGCCGGCCCCCTTCAGCCACTCCACCAGGTGGTTCTTCAGTTCGTATCCGGCATGGTCGGAGCCCAGGTACACGCGCATGCCCATGAGTGTGGCATGCGCGCGCGCCCGGGCCCGACAACGGGGTCAGCGCTTTCCGAGCAGCTTCCAGGCGAGCGGCAGGGCGCCGGCGGCGAAGGCGGCCTTGAGCGCGTCGCCGACCAGGTACGGGTAGAGGCCCAGCTCGGCGGCGCGGGCCAGCGACACGTGCAGGCTGAGGGCCAGGTACGGGACGCCGACCGCGTAGATGGCCAGACTGCCGAGGACCATGGTGACGGCGGTGTTCACCGGGGTGCGGTCGGCGCCGCGGCGGGCCAGCGCGCCGGTCAGGGCGGCGGCCAGGACGAAGCCGAGCACGTAGCCGAGCGAGGGCATGGCCCAGCCGGAGGTGCCCTCGGCGAACCAGGGCAGGCCCGCCATGCCGGCCAGCAGGTAGAGCGCCAGCGAGGCGACCCCGCGGCGGGCGCCGAGCGCGGTGCCGACCAGCAGGGCGGCGAAGGTCTGGCCGGTGACCGGCACCGGCGAGCCGGGGACGTTCACCGACAGCTGGGCGGCCACGCCGGTCAGCGCGGCGCCGCCGGCCACCAGGGCCAGGTCGCGGGCCTGGGCGCCGAGGCGGGTGGCGGCGGTGGGCAGCAGGTCGGCGAGGACGGCGCGGCGCGCTATCGGGGTGGTGGCAGTGGCCATCGGGGCTCCTCCGTGAGGGTCCAGGTGAGTGAACACCTGTGAACCTACGTGGTGATCCACTGCGCCGCCGCCACGGTTTCGAACAAAGCCCCGCCCACGGGCGTTGTCGGAACCGGCTCCACGCGACGATCCGTCAATCCACCGTCGCGTACCGTCACCGCCCGGTCCGCATGCTGGGCCCGAGACGGACATCGTTGGCATGAACCGTGGGCTCCCCGGATATTGGACAGCTCATGCCACATTCCGCACAGCAGTCTGGATCCAGCCCTATGGCCCCCACCTCCGCGCCCTCGGCGCCCGGGACCACCGACACCGCCCAAGCGGCGTCCGGTGGCCAGCAGCTCAGCCACGGGCTCAAGCAGCGACACCTCTCGATGATCGCCCTCGGCGGCGTCATCGGCGCGGGCCTGTTCGTGGGCTCCGGCGCCGGCATCGCGGCCGCCGGTCCGGCGATCATCCTCGCCTTCACCCTGTCCGGCCTGCTGGTCATGCTGATCATGCGGATGCTCGGCGAGATGTCCGCCGCCCGCCCGGCCTCCGGCTCCTTCTCGGTGCACGCCGAGAAGGAGATCGGCCCCTGGGCCGGGATCACGGCCGGCTGGATGTACTGGGTGATGCTCTGCTGCGGCGTCGCCGCCGAGGCCACCGCCGCCGGGAAGATCGTCAACGGCTGGATACCCGGGGTCTCCTCCTGGGTCTGGGTCGGCCTGTTCATGGTCTTCTTCTGTGCCAGCAACCTGACCGCGGTGAAGAACTTCGGCGAGTTCGAGTTCTGGTTCGCCACCGTCAAGGTCGCCGCGATCGTCGCCTTCCTGGTCCTCGGCGGGCTCGGCATCGCCGGTGTGATCGGCTCCGGCGCCCCCGGCACCGGCAACCTCACCGGCCAGGGCGGCTTCCTGCCCAACGGCGTCAGCGGACTGATCGTCGGCCTGCTCGCCTCGGTCTTCGCGTACGGCGGCCTGGAGACGGTGACCATCGCCGCGGCCGAGTCCGACGACCCCAAGAAGAACGTCGCCAACGCGGTGCGCACGGCGGTGTGGCGGATCGCGATCTTCTACATCGGCTCGATGGCCCTGGTGGTCACCCTGGTCTCCTGGAAGGACCCGGCGGTCGTCGCCGACGGCCCGTACGTCACGGTGCTGCGCCACCTCGGGGTGCCCGGGGCCGGGACGATCATGGAGGTGGTGGTGCTGGTCGCGCTGCTGTCCGCGATGAACGCCAACATCTACGGCGCCTCCCGGATGGCGTACTCGCTGGTCGGCCGCGGCCAGGGCCCCAAGGCGCTGGCCAGGGTCAGCGGCGGGGTGCCGCGCCGGGCCGTGCTGGCCTCCTGCCTGTTCGGCTTCGGCGCCGTGCTGGCCGGCATCTTCTGGCCGAGCACCGTGTTCACCTGGCTGATGAACACCACCGGCGTCGCGATCCTGGTGGTGTGGCTGTTCATCTGCATCGTCCAGCTGCGGATGCGCCGCCGGCTGGAGCGCGAGGCGCCCGAGCTGCTCACCGTGAAGATGTGGGGCTACCCCTACCTGACCTGGATCGCCATGGCGGCGGTGGCCGGCATCCTCGCCCTGATGACCACCACCGAGGGCAACCGCCAGCAGCTGTACGCGGCCGGGGTGCTGGTCGCGCTGCTGGTCGTGGCCGGCCTGCTCAAGCAGCGCCGGGACGCGGCCGCGGGCTGAGCCCCGGACACGCACGGAAGGGTCCGGTACCTCGTCGGTACCGGACCCTTCCGCACGCCCGCCGGGACGCTGTCCGAAAGGACGGGCGCGGCGGCCTGTGCAATGGTACTGGCCTGGGCGGGCGTGAAAGGATGCCCCTGCGTGCGCGACGCACACCGCGCGCGGAACCCGCACCACCCACACGCGCACCACCGTGCGAGCCGGACAAAGGAGTACCGCCGTGCCGGGCAAGAACCTGAGCCGCGAGGAAGCACAGCAGCGAGCCGGCATCCTGGCCGTCGACGGCTACCTGGTCCGGCTGGACGTGACCTCCGCCCCCGATCCGGCGGCCGCCACCTTCCGCTCCACCACCACGATCACCTTCCGCTGCTCCCGGCCCGGCGCCGACACCTTCCTCGACCTGCTCGCCCCCGCCGTCCGCTCGATCACCCTCAACGGGCGCTCCCTGGACCCGGCCACCGCCTACGACGGCGCCCGGGTGCACGTCGACGGCCTGGCCGCCGAGAACGTCCTCACCGTCGAGGCCGACTGCGCCTACAGCCGCACCGGCGAGGGCCTGCACCGCTTCGTCGACCCGGCGGACGGCGAGACCTACCTGTACACCCACTACGAGCCGGCCGACGCCCGCCGGGTGTTCGCGAACTTCGAACAGCCCGACCTGAAGGCGCCGTTCGGCTTCACGGTGACCGCCCCGGCGGCCTGGGACGTGCGCTCCAACGCCGTCCACCGGAGCGTCAGCACCGAAGGCGACGCCCGCACCTGGGAGTTCGCGCCGACCAAGCCGATCTCCACCTACCTCACCGCCGTGGTGGCCGGCCCGTACCACGTCGTCGACGACCACTACAGCCGCGAACTCGCCGACGGCAGCACCCTGGAGATCCCGCTCGCCGCGCTGTGCCGCCGGTCGCTGGCCCCGTACTTCGACGCGGAGGAGATCCTCGGCGTCACCAAGCTCGGACTCGACTTCTTCCACGAGGCGTTCGACTACCCGTACCCCTTCGGCAAGTACGACCAGGCCTTTGTGCCCGAGTACAACATCGGCGCGATGGAGAACCCGGGCTGCGTGACCTTCAAGGAGGAGTTCGTCTTCCGCTCGAAGGTCACCGACGCCGCCTACGAGTCCCGCGCGAACGTCGTGCTGCACGAGATGGCGCACATGTGGTTCGGCGACCTGGTCACCCCGCGCTGGTGGGACGACCTGTGGCTGAAGGAGTCCTTCGCCGACTTCATGGGCTCCTACGGCCTGATCGGCGCCCGCACCCGGTACTCCTCCGCCTGGGTCACCTTCGCCAACCAGCGCAAGGCCTGGGCCTACCGGCAGGACCAGTTCCCCACCACCCACCCGATCACCGCCGACATCCGCGACCTCGAGGACGCCAAGCTCAACTTCGACGGGATCACCTACGCCAAGGGCGCCTCCGTCCTCAAGCAGCTGGTCGCGTACGTCGGTTCGGAGGCCTTCTTCGAGGGCGCCCGCCGCTACTTCAAGCGGCACGCCTTCGGCAACACCGAACTGGGCGACCTGCTGGGCGTGCTGGAGGAGACCAGCGGGCGCGACCTGAAGAGCTGGGCCGCCGCCTGGCTGCAGACCGCCGGGGTCAACGCGCTCACCCCGCAGCTCACCACCGACGCCGAGGGCCGGATCACCGAGCTGGCGGTCCTCCAGGACACTGCGGACGATCCCGCGACTCCGTCGCGTGGTGTCCTGCGCCCGCACCGGATCGCGGTCGGCCTCTACGACCGGGACGCCGACGGCGCGCTGCTGTGCACGGACCGGATCGAGCTGGACGTCACCGGCGCCCGCACCGTCGTCGCCGAGGCCGTCGGCCGTCGGCGCCCGGACCTGGTCCTGCTCAACGACGAGGACCTGACCTACTGCAAGATCCGCTTCGACGCCGACTCGCTGGAGACCCTGCGCGCCGGCCTCGGCGACATCCGCGACGAACTGGCCCGGGCGCTCGCCTGGTCCGCCGTCTGGAACCTCACCCGGGACGGCCTGATGCCGGCCCGCGACTACGTCGCCCTGGTGCTGCGCTTCGCCGGCCAGGAGGGCAACATCGGCGTGCTGCAGTCGCTGCACACCCAGGCCAAGACCGCCGTCGACCTGTACGCCGCCCCCGAGTGGCGCGCCGAGGGCGCCCGGAAGCTCGCCGACGGCGCCCTGCACGAGCTGCGCGCCGCCGTCCCCGGCAGCGACCACCAGCTCGCCTGGGCCCGCTTCCTGGCCCAGACCGCGGGCGGCGCCGAGCACCTCGGCCTGGTCCGCGGCCTGCTGTCCGGCAGCGCCCGGATCGACGGCCTGGAGGTCGACCAGGAGCTGCGCTGGTCGCTGTGGCTGGCGCTGGCCTCCGCCGGACAGGCCACCGACGACGAACTGGCCGGCGAGCTGGCCGCCGACAACACCGCGGGCGGCAAGCGCCAGTACACCCAGTGCCTGGCCGCCCGGCCCACCCCGGAGGCCAAGGCCGCCGCCTGGTCCGCCGTGATCGACTCCGACGAGCTGCCGAGCGCCCTGGTCGAGGCCAACAGCGCGGGCTTCGCGATCCCCGCCCAGCGCGACCTGACCTCCCTCTACGCGGCGCCGTACTTCAAGCTGCTGGAGAAGGTCTGGGCCGAGCGGACCATCGAGATCGCGATGCGGATCGTCGGCGGCTTCTTCCCGATCGCCCAGACCGACGAGCACACCCTGGCCGAGGCGGACGCCTGGCTGGACGGCCACCCGCAGGCCGCGCCGGCGCTGCGCCGCCTGGTGCTGGAGCGCCGGGACGACCTGGCCCGCGCCCTGCGGGCACAGGCCTGCGACCGGGCCTGACCGGCTGTGGGAGGGGGGGGGCCCCGCCCGGGGGGGGGGCCCCCCGCCGACTGGGGGCGCCGGCGGGGAGTGGGGGGGGGGCCGCTCCGGGGGGGGGGGCCACGGCGCTCGGGAGGGGGAGCTCGACGGCAGC
>NZ_JBSFGK010000140.1:0-14697 GCF_053596495.1 Kitasatospora sp. NPDC001683 | reverse complement strand
CCCATCATAACAATCCATCATTACCACACCCCCCCCTATTCCTATCAACACTTACTTCTGCCCCCGACCGCTCCCGCGGCCCCCCCGGGACGGTATCCGTCCCGCGGGGCCCTCGGCTTTGCCCTCCCAGGATTGCACTAGTACGGAAGTCCATTGCCTCTAGTGCAGAACCGCGCTACGTTCGGATCATGACCGCGAAGCTGCCCACGCCCGTCACCCTCACCGGCCACCACATCCGCCTGGAGCCGCTGGCCCGCCGCCACGTCGCCGACCTCTGGGCCACCATCGGCTCCGAGCCCGAGGTCTGGCGCTGGACCATGAACCTCCCGCCCGCCACCGAGGAGGAGCTCGGCGCGATCATCGACGCCCGCATCGCCGAGGGCGCCGGCGGCGAATCCGTGGAGTTCGCCGCCGTCGACCTCGCCAGCGGCACCGCCGTCGGCGTCACCGGCTACTACGACCTCAACGCCAAGGACGAGTACCTGGAGATCGGCGGCACCATGTACGCCCGCTCGGTCTGGCGCACCGCGGTCAACACCGAGGCCAAGCTGCTGCTGCTCACCCACGCCTTCGAGGACCTCGGCATGGGCCGCGTCTTCTGGAAGACCGACGCCCTCAACGAACGCTCCCGCAACGCCATCCAGCGCCTCGGCGCCCAGTACGAGGGCACCTTCCGCCGCCACCGCCTCCGCCCCACCGGCATCTGGCGCGACAGCGCCTACTTCTCGATGCTCGCCGACGAGTGGCCCGCCGCCAAGTCCCGCCTGACGGAGCGCCTTTCGCGCGACTGAGCGGCCACGCGCCATGCCAGCCACCCCGTAAAGAGGAGCGAAAAGAGCAGGGCGGTCAACCAGATCACCGCTCGGCCAACTTGGCCACGGCCCACACCGCTTTGCCGTAGCTGCCGATCAGTTCGACGCCCCATGTGTCCGAGAGGGCCTCGACGATGTCCAGGCCCCGGCCGCTCGCCCGCGAGTCGTCCCGGGCCTGCCGCTGGAGCTGGTTCCCCGAGGCGTCGGAGACCGTGATGTACAGCTCGCCGCAACGGAGTTCGAGCGTGATGCCCGGTCGGCCCTCCCCGTGGACCAGGGCGTTGGTCACCAGCTCGGAGAGGATGAGGCACGCCGCATCCGGGTCCAGGCCCATGGAGTGGAGGACGTCCCGGAGGAACCGGCGGATCGGCCCGACCATCCCGGGAAGGGCCGGCGGGGAGAGGTCGAGCCGGAACTCGGAGGCGAGCGGGCCCCGGGAGGGGCCGAACTGTGGAAGGCACATGGCTTTCTCCAGCCCTGAGTTGAGTGGAAAGCACCTGGGAGAGAAGAGGTATCCCGTGGCCTGCCCCCGCCGACGGCGGAGGGGGCAGGCGTCGGCAGCCTGCACCCCCACACCCGGGGTGCGCTTCGGGATCTGATCGACATTCAGTAGTCGACCTGATACTGAAGGTAGGGCAGACCCCCGCATTAATGCAACCACTCGTAAGGGTGACGCTACGGTGGGTCCCATGGGGGTGGCGTTGCGCGACCCCCACGCGCAACACTGCCGGTGCCACGGGAAGGGACGGACGGTTGGCTCTGCGAGCGCACATCAGCGAGCGTCAGCGACGATACGGCGCCGAGGTGCGCCGCCTCCGGTTGGACGCCAACGTTGCGGTGCAGACGGCGGCTGCACACGTCGGCATGCGTGGACCGCAGCTGAACCACATCGAAGCTGCGCGCACCGGCCTGGACGAGATCCGGATGCGCGAACTCGCCGCGCTCTATGGCTGCACGGATGAGGAGTACCTGGCTACCCTCGCTGCTCTCGGAGCCAGCGACGGCAGAGGCTGGTGGAGCTCCCACAAGCGCCGGGTGCCCGCATTCGCTCTGGACCTTGCCGAACTGGAGCACTGGTCGAACAGGGCCTACCTCAACTACGAGACCTTCCTGATCCCCGGCATGCTCCAGACCAAGGAGTACATGCGCCAACTGTTCACAACAGGCGGATACCCGCTCTCCCCAGAGCAGCTCGACAACACTGTGGCATTCCGCCTGGACCGACAGCAGATCCTGGACACGCCGACGGAGTTCCACTTCGTGATCCACGAAGCGGCCTTGCTGATGTCCTTCGCCGGGCGCGATGTCATGCGCCGCCAGCTCGCTCACCTGCTCGCGGCTTCCGAGAAGCCGAACGTCACCCTCCAGGTCCTCCCGTTCAGTGCCAGGGCAACACCGCCCTACAGCGGCCCCTTCCTCATCACCGAGCCGGCCTCTGCGCACCTCGCCACGGTCATCATCGACAGCCCCGGCGAGCTGGCCTTCCACGATCTTCCGGAGACGGTGCGGAAGTTCAGAAGTCGCTTCGACGATCTCCACCGACTCGCGCTTCCCCCAGGCAGCGCAAGTACGTCATCCGACCCGTACTCGGAGCGGGACTCCTGGGGAGTCATCCAACACATCAAACACGGACTCGAATTGGAGAGGTAGCCATGCCCCGACACTGGCAGAAGTCGACCAGCAGCTCACAGGACGGCGGGAACTCGGTGGAGGTGTCCGTCAACGACCGGGGCCTCATCGAGGTACGCGAGTCCGCCGTCCCCGACTCGGTCATCGTCACCACGCCCACCAAGTTCGCGCTCTGGATCGAAGGCGTCAAGCGCGGCGAGTTCGACCACTTCGCCGCCAACGCCTGACGGTTCGACCCGGCGGCCTCTTGCGCGTCACAAGAGGCCGCCGGCAAAAGACAGGACCCGTCGCGCAGAGCTCGGAGGTGCCGATCACCTGTCCAGCATGGCTGGTGGGCTTTCCCGTTCTCGAAAGATCAGGTTCTTGACCCGCAGTCTTGGCGGGCAGGATCATCGGAGGGACAGGAACCAAGCGACAACTGGAGGCACTTGATGCTGCGTTGGCTTGCTGGGGATGGGTCCTGCAAGAACGGAGCCTGCCCCACCCTGTGGGGCACCGAGACCGGGGACTACGTGGTCCAGGGATACGCGATCACCGATCATCGCCACCTGGCGGAGTTGAATCTGCCTGACGGCGAGTCGGCGGTCGTGATCCCCGCTGCGGTCTTGGAGGGATACTTCCGTGCTCAAGGGTGAAGACTTCGGCCGCCTCTTCGAGACATTCGAACGAACGGCCTTCCGGCTCGAAACGCTGGCCGTCTACGACGTGGACGAGGAACGCGAGGAATTCGCCGACTTCCTTGCAGGAAAAGGATTGCCGCCGGAGTCCTCCGACAACCCCTGGGTTCGCTCCATGACGGATCTGGGCAAGCAGGTGGGCCGGGTGCACGTACTCCAGTCCCCCTTGTCGGACTACCTCCGGTACGAGCTGGCTTCGTACCCCGGCAACGTCACGGCCGGCGAGTCGATCGGCATCATCGACACGGCTCGGCAGGAGGTGGCGGGACTGCCCGACCACGACTTCTGGCTGTTCGACGACGCCCGGGTCTACCGGATGCACTACACGGACGCCGGGCAATTCCTCGGCGCCGAACTGCTGCCCGATGCCCGCCTGAACGAGTACCGGAAGTATCGGGACATCGCCCTGGCGAACGCCGTGCCCTTCGGGGAGTACTCGGCGGCTTGAGCGGGGAACAGCACAACGACTTGGGTAAAGCCCTGCGGGCGTTGCGGATCGCCTCGGAAAAGACTGCCGAGACCGTCGCCCGCAGGGCTTCCATGTCTCCGGCCAAGCTTTCGAAGATCGAGAACGGCAGGACCCTGCCGAGTGTGCAAGACGTCGACATGATCCTGTCCGCGCTCGGCATATCCGACGAAGCCAAAGCCGAGTTCCTGGACGCAGCCCGCGGCGCGGCCACTGAACAGACTGCCTGGCGGGAACTCCGCCGCATGGGCCACTGGAAGCATCAGCAGGCCATCAAGGCCATCGAAGCCCGGACGACTGTTCTCAGACTGTTCCAGGGACAACTGATCCCTGGACTGCTCCAGAGCGCCGAATACGTCTCCGCCGTATTCTCGCTACCCCCGGAGCTACCGGAAGAATCCAAGGCAAAGACGATCGCGGCTCGAATCGAGCGCCAGGCTGTCCTGTACGACCGCCATCGAGAATTTCATTTCGTCATTTGTGAGCATGTATTGCGGTGGAGGGTCTGCCCTTCTGGCGTCATGGCCACTCAGCTCGATCGCCTGATTTCGCTGTCTCGGCTTCCCAATGTGACCATCGGAGTCCTTCCCCTCGCCAAACCGATGCCGGACTTCCCGATGACGTGCTTCAGCATGCATGACGATCGCCTGGTCATGGTGGAGACCTTCCATTCAGAGATCACCACGCGCGACCCCAAGGATGTCAGTCTCTATCTTTCGACATTCTCCAGATTCGATGCTGCGGCGCTTCACGCAGACGATATGCGCTCGCTTGTCGAAGGAATCAGGGACGAGTTCTTTCGAGAACAGGAAAACATTTAGCAACGGACCCTGCTCCATCGTAATTTGGTGACTCGCCGAAACCGTCCGAGAGTCACAGGAGCGTTCCATGTCCGCTGCAGGATTTACGCAATCGACCGGTTCGAGGCGTCGCCGTTCCCACGCGGAGCTCATGCAGCGGATCAACAACAATCCGGTGCGGAAGGACCTGACGACCGGGCGGCTGGTCGAGGTGGTGGGGGCGCAGGACGGGCGGGCCCTGGTTCGGGCGCTGTTCGAGCCGGATGCGCCGGTGCGGCAGGTGCCCGCTGACCAGCTCACCACGCGCATCAGCTTGTGGCACTGATCATGGCCGAGCAGTGGGTGCCGGAGGCCGGCCAGCGGGTCTACGAACGCCGTACCGGTGCCGCCGTGGAGATCATGGAGATCGGCGCGACCTGCATCTACGTCCGCCCGTTGCGCGGCGGGGTGGAGCGCGTGGTCCGGCGCTCCGATCTGGTCCCGCCGGATGATGCCCCGGGCGGGTTCTTCGACTGGCAGGCCTCGCGCGGGTAGCGGCCCGGCATCGCTTGTCCTTCCGCTGGCTTCCCCATTGAATCTTCCGCCCAAGTTCTGGGCGGGACGGGGCCGTTCCGCGCCCCGAAGCCACACAGGAAGGTGCATTGCGATGAGTGAGCGCAACCTGTACGAACTCGACCTCTCGCAGGTCCAGGTACGGCGCCTCGGACGTCGTGCGGTCCCGGTGGGTGTCCGCGAGTCGGTGGTCCGGCCACTACGTGATCGTCTGTCCCAACAGGCTCTGGCCACAGTTCACTTGTCCGATGAGGCAACGCGCCTGAAACCTGGGCCGGGCCTACGCGGGGAGCGCAGGCCCGTCGGTGGGGGAGGTGGGTGGGGGGTGGCTAATCGCGGTCGGCGGGGGTGGGGCGGTGGGGGGCGAACTCGCGTTTCGTGGGGCGGGGGAGCCGGGGTTGGGTGTTGACCAGCCAGACCAGCCAGCCGACGAAGAGGACGGCGAGGAGGAGGGTGGACAGTCCGGCGACGAGAAGGGCGTTCACCAGGGCAGGGGAATGCGGGGAGGAGGACGGAGGGGCGGCGGAAGGAGCACGGCTGTCTCCGGTCGGTGGTGTCGGACGCCCTGACCATGCATCTGCTGTGTGATTACGGCCGATCGGCGACTGTTTAGGGGGCAACAAGTCAGCGAGTGACACGAACGACCATAGGGTCAGGGTGCCAGAGTTGCTACCGAGGGACCGGACGTTCACTCCATCGTGGGGTATCCCCCGATTTGCTAGCTAGTGCCCGGTGTGCACGGCACACTTCACCGGAAGCATCGACCTGTAGCCGCAAATCCGGAGAAGAGAGTCATGCCACCCCGCTTGTCGCCGACCGTGCGCCAGCAGCGTCTGGGAATCGAACTGCGCAAGATGCGCGAGCGCGTGGGCGTGACGCCCAAGAGCCTGGCCGCCACGATCGGCACCGACCTGCCCAAGATCTCCCAGATGGAGAACGGGAAGTCGGGCATCAGCGCCGAGCGGCTCCGGATCTGGGCGCGCACCTGCGGCTGCCCGGAGGGCCCGTACCTCGACGCGCTGCTCGCGATGACGCAGGACCGCCGTAAGTACTGGTGGGACGGCTACCGGGGGCGGATGCCCAGCGGGATCGTCGACATCGCGGAGATGGAGCACCACGCGGAATCGCTGTCGATCCTGAACAGCACCTTCATCCCCGGGCTGCTGCAGATCCCGGACTACGCCACCGCGGTGTTCGAGCGGCTCCCCGAGGCCTACCGGCAGGAGGCGGAGGTCCGGAAGGCGTTCCGGATCCGGCGCCAGCAGATCTTCGTCGACCACCCGAAGCCGTACAGCGCGATCCTGCACGAGTCCGCGCTGCGGATGCAGTTCGGCGGTCCGGAAGTGCTGCGCGAGCAGCTGCGGAGCCTGCTGGAGAATTCCGAGCGGCCGGGGGTGGAGATCCGGGTGATCCCGTTCAGCGTGCCCACCTACACCGGATCCGGGGAGAGCCTGTACCTCGCCCGCGGGCCGGTCCCGGAGCTCGACACCGTCCAGATCGACCTCACGCACGGGCCGAAGTTCGTGCACTCCGAGGCGGAGTTGGCCTCCTACCGCCGGATCAAGGAGAAGACCGCGGCGATCGCGCTCGGGACGGCCGAGTCCCGGGACTTCATCCGGGCCTTACTGAAAGACTTCTCATGAGTACGTGGCGCAAGGCGTCAGCCAGCGGCGAGAGCACCGACTGCGTGGAGGTAAGAGCGGCGGGCGGGCTGGTGGAGATCCGCGAGTCGGACCTGCCCGAGGTGGTGGTGCGGACGACGCCGCGCAAGTGGGCGGCGTTCGTCCGCGGGGTGAAGGCCGGGGAGTTCGACCGGTACGCCGACTTCAGCCGGCCGTAATGTGCGGGCTGCGCCGGTACGGCGGCGGTAGGCTTGACAGCCCACAGTGGACCCCTGCGCCTGGCACAGCACTCCGGGTGGGGTGCGCGTGCGGGAGAAATCGGAGCATCCGAGGATGGCTCGGCACCTGATCACCAGCGCCCTTCCGTACATCAACGGGATCAAGCACCTGGGCAACATGGTCGGGTCGATGCTCCCGGCGGACGTCTACTCCCGCTACCTGCGCCAGACCGGCCACGAGGTGCTGTTCATCTGCGCCACCGACGAGCACGGCACGCCCGCCGAGCTGGCCGCACAGGAGGCCGGACTGCCGGTCGCCGAGTTCTGCGCGCAGGCGCACGACGCGCAGAAGGCGGTGTACGACGGCTTCGGGCTGTCCTTCGACCACTTCGGCCGCAGCTCCTCGCCGCAGAACCGGGAGATCACCCAGGAGATCGCCCGCGAGCTGCAGCGCAACGGCTTCATCGAGGAGCGCTCGATCCGCCAGGTGTACTCCAACGCCGACGGCCGCTTCCTGCCGGACCGCTACATCGTCGGCACCTGCCCGCACTGCGGCTACGACAGGGCGCGCGGCGACCAGTGCGAGAACTGCACCCGGGTGCTGGACCCGACCGACCTGCTGGAGCCGCGCTCGGCGATCAGCGGCAGCGCCGACCTGGAGGTCCGGGAGACCCGGCACCTGTTCCTGCTCCAGTCGCGGCTGACCGGCGAGGTCGAGCGGTGGATCGCCGACCACGGCGACGACTGGCCGGTGCTGGCCTCCTCGATCGCCCGCAAGTGGCTGACCGAGGGACTGCAGGACCGTTCGATCACCCGCGACCTGGAGTGGGGCGTCCCGGTGCCGGCCGACGTGTGGCCCGAACTGGCCGCCGAGGGCAAGGTGTTCTACGTCTGGTTCGACGCCCCGATCGAGTACATCGGCGCCACCAAGGAGTGGGCGGACGCGGCCCCGGCCGGGCAGCGGGACTGGAAGTCCTGGTGGTACGAGGCCGACCGGACCGTCCGCTACACCGAGTTCATGGCCAAGGACAACGTCCCGTTCCACACCGTGATGTTCCCGGCGACGATCCTCGGCTCGCGCCGCCCGTGGAAGAAGGTCGACTACGTCAAGGCCTTCAACTGGCTGACGTACTACGGCGGGAAGTTCTCCACCAGCCAGAAGCGCGGCATCTTCACCGACGTCGCGCTGGAGCTGCTGCCGGCCGACTACTGGCGCTACTTCCTGATGGCGCACGCCCCCGAGTCGGACGACTCCAGCTTCACCTGGGACCTCTTCGCCTCGGTGGTCAACAAGGACCTCGCCGACACCCTCGGCAACTTCGTCAACCGGGTGCTCTCCTTCAGCCGCAAGCGCTTCGGCGACGCCGTCCCGGCCGGAGCCGTCGCCGGCGAGGCCGAGGCGCGGCTCGGCGAGCAGATCGCCGGCCTGCTGGCCGAGTACGAGGCCCAGCTGGACGCGCTCAACTTCCGCAAGGCCGTGCAGGCGCTGCGCGCGCTGTGGAGCGCGGGCAACGCGTACCTGGACGAGAAGGCGCCCTGGCTGCAGGTGAAGACCGACCCGGAGGCGGCGGCACTGACCCTGCGGACGGCGATGAACCTGATCCACCTGTACGCGGTGGTGTCGGAGCCGTTCATCCCGACCGCGGCGGCGGCGATGCGCGGCGCCTTCGCGCTGCCCGCGGACGGACGCGGCTGGATCACCGAGGACGAGGCCCGGGCGCTGAGCCTGGTCCCGGCCGGGACGCCGTTCACCGTGCCGCCGGTGCTGTTCGCGAAGATCACGGACGAGGACCTGGCGGCCTGGACGGCCCGGTTCGGCGGCACCGAGGGCTGAGCCCCACCGGCGGACACGGCGGACACACCACGAGGGCCCCGACCGCGGCAAGGCGAACGGTCGGGGCCCTCGTCGGTGGTGACGGGCCCCTCGGGGCGGGCCCGCGGCCGGCCCGGTGGGGCGGGCCGAGCGAGGTGGTGGGCGCTACCAGCGGGTGGTCTCCGCGAAGAAGCCGGGGATCTCGGTCGCCCGGCCGGCGGCCACCGCCTCGTCGTGCACCAGCGCGCCGACCGCCAGGTCGAGCACGCCGAGGCCGAAGGGCGAGAAGACCACCGGGCGGTCGGCGCCGACGGCGACCTCGCCCTCGATCACCTGGGCGAGCGTCCCGGTGACGAAGTCCCGGTTGCCGTAGAGCTGTTCGGCCAGGTGCGGGGAGGTGTCGGCCTTCATGCAGTGCTCCACGTCGTCGAGCACGTTGTACGCGCCGCCGATGATCTCCGGCGCGAGGTCGCGCAGCGAGATGTTGAGCACCAGCTGGCCGGGGGCGAAGGTCTCCGGGTCGAGGATGTACGGCTCGCCCGCCGTGGTGGCCAGCACCACCACGTCGGCGCCCTTGAACGCCTCGCCCAGGTCCTCCACCACCCGGGCCGGGTAGCCGAGCTGGGAGTCGGCGTGGTCGACCAGCGCCTGGGCGTACCGCGCCTCCCGGTCGTGCACCACCAGCTCGTCGATCGCCCACTCCTGGGCGCCGAAGAACTCCAGGATGTTGCGGGCGATGATGCCGGCGCCGACCACCGCGAGCCGGCCCGCCGTGCGGCCGCCGCTGAGCACCTCGGCGGCGAGCACGGCGGACGCCGCGGTGCGGGCCGCGCTGATCTGCGAGGCCTCCAGGACGGCGAACGGGTAGCCGGTCGCGTAGTCGTTCAGCAGCAGGGCGGCCGAGGCGCGCGGGAAGCCCCGTTCGATGTTGGCCGGGAAGCTGCTGATCCACTTGATGCCGGCCAGGCCGACGCCGCCGCCGAGGTAGGCCGGCAGGGCGATGATCCGGGCGTGCGGCTTGGCCGGGAACCGCAGGAAGTAGCTGTCGGGGTTGACGGACTCGCCGGCGCCGTGGGTCAGGTAGGTCTCCCGGACCTCCTGGACGATCCGCTGGCGGGCTCCCGCGATGACCTCGCGGGCGGTGGTGCCGTCGATGACTCTGAACTCGAACACGGTGGTGGCTCCAGGCGGGAAGGGGGTTCGGGGGGTCAGCCGACGTAGGCGTTGCCGGCGGGCTGGCGCTGCCCGGTGGCCGCGTGCGCGCCGCCGGCGTGGGCGGGGGCGTGGCCGCGGGCGCTGCGACCGCCGCCCAGCCAGCGCGGCAGGTACCAGTTGCGGTCGCCGAGCAGGGCCATCACCGCGGGCAGCAGCACCGCGCGGACCAGGGTGGCGTCCAGCAGGACCGCGACCGCCAGGCCGATGCCGAGCTGCTTGAAGTCCTGCATGCCCAGGGTGCCGAAGACCGCGAACACCGCGACCATGATCAGACCGGCGCTGGTGACCACCCCGGCGGTGCTGCGGATGCCGAAGCCGACCGCCTCCCGGCTGGGCTTGCCCGACAGGTACGCCTCGCGGATCCGGGAGACCACGAACACGTGGTAGTCCATCGAGAGGCCGAACAGGACCACGAAGACGAACAGCGGCATCCAGGACTCGATCGCGCCCGGCGCCTTGGTGCCGACGATCGAGGCGCCCCAGCCGTGCTGGAACACCGCGGTCATCACGCCGTACGCGGCCGCCACCGAGAGCAGGTTGAGCAGGATCGAGGTGATCGAGATGGTCAGCGAGCGGAAGGAGAAGAGCATCAGCAGGAAGGTGACGCCCATGACGAAGGCGAACACCGGGACGATGCTGCGGTCCAGCTGGTCGTTGTAGTCGACCGAGAAGGCGAGGTCACCGGCGACCAGGGCGGTGGTGCCCGGGACGGTCTTCAGCGTCTGCGGCACCAGCTGCCCGCGCAGCGCCGTCAGGGCCGCCTTGGAGGTGGCGTCGGTGCCGTTGCCGGCCAGCGGGACGCTGATCTGGGCGATGTTCTTGTCCTTCCAGTACCGCACGTCGATCTGGTTGCCGGTCTTGCCGGACGCCAGTGCGGCCTGCTTGAAGTCCTCGATGCTCTTGGCGATCTGCGGCGAGCCGATGTCGTCGGCCTTGACCACCACGGTGGCGGGCGAGGGCGAGCCGGGGAACTCCCGGTCGATCTGCCGCGAGACCGAGACCAGCGGGCTGTCCTGGGGCAGCAGCTTGTCCATGCCGAGCTTCTCGGTCTTCATGCCCAGCGCCGGCACGGCCAGCGCCAGCAGCACCGCGGCGGACAGCACGGCGAAGACGCCGGGGCGGGCGAGCACTCCGCGCAGCAGCGCGTTGGCGGGCTTGGGGTTGGCCGTGGCGGCCTGGCGGCGCTTGCTGACCCACGGGATCCGGCCGGCCGCGACCTTGTCGCCGAGCATCGACATCAGGGCCGGCAGCACGGTCATCGAGCCGACCACCGCGACCGCGACGACCTCGATGGTGGCCATCGCGAAGCCCTCGAAGACGGTCAGCCCGGAGAGGAACATGCCCGCCATCGCGACCATCACGGTGAGGCCGGAGACCAGCACCGAGTGGCCCGAGGTGTGGGCGGCGATCCGCAGCGCGGTCGCCTTGTCCCGGCCGGCCGCCCGCTCCTCGCGCTCACGGCGCAGGTAGAACAGGCAGTAGTCGACGCCGACGGCCAGACCCATCAGGAACATCACCGAGTTGGTCATGCCGTCCACCGGTACGGCCTGGCTGCTCAGCGCCAGCAGCCCGAGCGCGCCGATGCAGGCGGTGACCGCCAGGGCGACCGGCAGCACGGCCGCGACGAAGGCGCCGAAGACCACCAGCAGAATGCCCAACGCGACCGGCAGCGCGGTCAGTTCGGCGCGGGTGAAGTCATCGCCGAGGCTGTCGTTGATGCCCTTGAAGGCGCTCGCGCCGCCGAACTCGCCGAGGGTCACCTGCGGGTGGGCCTTGGCGGTGTCCTGCACCGCGGTGATCACCGGTTCGATCCGGTCGGCCGCGGTGTCCGGGTCTCCGGTGACGGCGAACATGATCAGTGCCGAGTGCTTGTCGGCCGAGAAGGCCTGGGTGGTGTACGGGTCGCGCAGGTTCTCCGCGAGACCGGTCTTGTCGACCGCGTCGGTGGTGGCCTGGACGGCGCTGCGGAACTCCGGGGAGTCCGCGGTCAGTCCGTCGCTGTGGACCAGAATCAGCTCGTTGACCGGGTCGTTGATCCCGGCGTCCTTGAGGACCTGGGCGGCGCGCCCCGATTCCCCGGTGCCGTAGTCGGCCTGGGTCAGGCTCTTCTGGCCGACCATGCCACCGAGCACGGTGACCAGGACGACCAGGACGACCCAGCCGATGACGGCGGTCTTGCGGTGCTGGGCACTCCACTCGCCCAGCCTGGCCGCGAAGTTGCTTTGACGTGCCATTACCTCTCCTGCGATAGGCGGCATGATCAAGCCGCGGTGGCGACAGTCGGGTTGGATGTGTCCACACCGGCATGAGGGGGGACCGGGGGAATACCCATGACCGTAGGCCCTCCAGAACGGCCGCGGGGCCTACCGGAGTTGCAGCATCCTGCGGTGGCAAGCTGCTGCCAGCGGAGGCCGCCCCAAGCCCCTTACCGGCCCCGTTTCGCCGGTGCTACGGTCGCTTCCCGTTGAGGGACGACCATTCGAGCGGGCCACATTCGAGTGACGCCGGGCCGATGATTCGGAGAAATCGGCCGGCCTTCGGACCGCGGACGACCGGTCGCCGGGCAGCTCGGTGGCGGAGCGGCCGTCGAGCACGTCGCTGCCCGACCGATCGACGAGCACGTCGGTGCCCGACCGGCCGACGAGCAGGTCGACGAACGGGCCGACGAACACGTCGAGGCCCGACCGGCCCGACCGCCGAACGATTCCACCGCATTTCACGATTCCGCGCCGGAACGCGCTCCGGCGTCTTCTTTCCGAACGATCCACAGACCTCCGTGGAAGGGGGAATGAATGATGGACACCGCCATTCGGGCGTCCGGTCTCGGCAAGAGATACGGCGAGCACCACGCGCTGAGAGGCGTCGACCTGGAGGTGGCGGCCGGCACCGTGCTCGGCCTGCTCGGCCCCAACGGGGCCGGCAAGACCACCACCGTCCGGCTGCTGGCGACCCTGCTGGAGCCGGACCAGGGGCGGGCCGAGGTGGCCGGCTTCGACGTGGTCCGCCAGCAGCGCCAGGTGCGCCGGCGGATCGGCCTGGCCGGCCAGTACGCCGCCGTGGACGGGCTGCTCACCGGCCGCGAGAACCTCGAACTCCTCGGCCGGCTCCTGCACCTGGGCCGCAAGGGCGCTCGCGAGCGGGCGGCCGAACTGCTCGGCCGGTTCGAGCTGGAGGACGCCGCCGAGAAGCCGGCCCAGACCTACTCCGGTGGCATGCGCCGCCGGCTGGACCTGGCCGCCGCGCTGATCGGGCGGCCCGAGGTGCTGTTCCTGGACGAGCCGACCACCGGGCTGGACCCGGCGAGCCGGCTGGTGCTCTGGGAGATGGTCCGCGAGCAGGTCGCCCAGGGGGTGACCGTGCTGCTCACCACCCAGTACCTGGAGGAGGCCGACTTCCTGGCCGACCGGATCCTGGTGATCGACACCGGCCGGGTGATCGCCGAGGGCACCCCGGACGAGCTCAAGCGCAAGGTCGGCGAGGAGTGGCTGGAAGTGGGCATCGGCACCGACGCGGCCCTGCCGCAGGCCCTGGCCGTGCTCGCCCCGGTGGCCGGCGCCCGGCCCGAGGTGGACCGCACCGGGCGCCGGATCACCGTCCGACTGGCCGACGGCATCGGCACGATCGCGGCCGCCGCGGTCGCGCTGGAGACGGCCGGCGTGCCGGTGACGGACTTCGCGCTGCGCCGCCCGTCGCTGGACGACGTGTTCTTCCACCTGACCGGGCGCGGCACCCAGGTGGGCCGGGCCCCGGAGGAGGGTGCCAAGCGGCCTGAGCAGCCGGAGCCCCCGGAGCGGGGCTCCGGGAGCGGGAACGGCGAAGCGGCCGAGCGGGCCGAACGGGAGCCGGTGGCGGCCGCCGCCGGACGGACGGGAGACGAGCAGTGAGTGACATCGGCGCCCCGGCCGGCCTCGGCACGGCCCTCGGCGACACCGCCGCGCTGATCGGCCGCCACCTGCGGCACCTGCGGCGCACCCCGGAGAAGATCATCGCGATCACCCTGACCCCGGTGACCATGGTGGTCGTGCTGGGCTACCTGTTCGCCAGCGTGGTGACGGTGGCCGGCTCCGGCGAGTACCACGACTACGTGATGGCCGGGGTGTTCGCCCAGGTCGGCCTGACCTGTGTCGGCGTCGCCGCGCTGGGCGTGGCGGGCGACCTGCGCACCGGCCTGATCGACCGCTTCCGCTCGCTGCCGATGGGCCGCTCCGCCGTGCTGGTCAGCCACACCGCGGCCGACCTGCTGACCACCGCCGCCGCGGCCTTCGCGGTCACCCTGGCCGGCCTCGGCGTCGGCTGGCGGATCCACCAGGGCTTCGGCTCGGCGGCGCTGGGCTTCGTGCTGGTGCTGGCCTTCGCCTACGCGATGCTCTGGCTGGGCGCGCTGGTCGGCATGCTGATGCGCAACGCCGAGGCGATCAACGGGATCTCGGCGCTGTTCCTGGTCGTGCTGTCGTTCCTGTCCAACTCGTTCATGCCGCTGACCGGGCTGCCGGCCTGGCTGCGCGCGGTGGCCGAGTGGAACCCGGTGAGCCTGGTGGCCTCGGCCTGCCGCGAGCTGTGGGGCAACGCCCCGGCGGTGGTCGGCACCGGCTTGCCGGACCGGCACCCGGTGCTGCTCGCCGTGATCGTGGTGGCGGCCCTGCCCGCGGTGCTGATCCCGGTGAACCTACGGGTCTACCGCACCGCGGTGACGCGTTGATGGAGCTAGGGGCGGGCCGGTTCGGGCGAGGCGGTAAGTGCCCCGCCCGGACCGGCCGTTCGCATGGGCCTGGGGGCTCAGGGCCGGTCCGGCGGATGTCGGCGGGCCCGGCGACATCCGCCCGTCCGTCCCTAGTCGCCCACGCGCGCCGGCGCGCCGCCCGGCCGCAGACCCCGCTCCCCCGCCAACACCCC
>NZ_JBSFGK010000139.1:0-14702 GCF_053596495.1 Kitasatospora sp. NPDC001683 | reverse complement strand
ATCGGGCCGGCCCCGACCCTGCTGCCACGGATGGCGTTGCCACTTGCCACGGTCTGACTCCCTGCGTGCTGGTGCGCCGACCCCGCACGAACGTGAAAGAAGAGAAACCAGTGACCGCTGAGAACCGAACCGTGGTCGTCACGGGTATCGGCGCCTTCACGCCGCTGGGCGGCGACGCCGCCACCACCTGGGAGAACCTGATCGCCGGGCGCTCCGGAGTGGCGGCCCTGACCGAGGAGTGGGCCGAGGACCTGCCGGTCCGGATCGCCGCGCGCACCGCGGTCGAGCCGGGCGAGATCCTGCCCCGGCCGCTGGCCCGGAAGCTGGACCGCTCCGCCCAGTTCGCGCTGATCGCCGCCCGCGAGGCCTGGTCCGACGCCGGCTTCGAGACCCCGGCCACCGACGAGTCCTCCAAGCTCGCCCCCGAGCGCCTGGGCGCCGTGATCGCCTCCGGCATCGGCGGCGTGACCACCCTGCTCGACCAGTACGACGTGCTGAAGGACAAGGGCGCCCGCAAGGTCTCGCCGCACACCGTCCCGATGCTGATGCCCAACTCCCCGGCGGCCAACGTCGGTCTGGAGGTCGGCGCCCGCGCCGGCGTGCACACCCCGGTCTCCGCCTGCGCCTCCGGCGCCGAGGCGATCGGCTACGCGATCGAGATGATCCGCAGCGGCCGCGCCGACGTCGTGGTGGCCGGCGGCACCGAGGCGGCGATCCACCCGCTGCCGATCGCCGCGTTCGCCAACATGATGGCGATGTCCAAGAACAACGACGACCCCGAGCGCGCCTCGCGTCCGTACGACAAGGCCCGCGACGGCTTCGTGCTGGGCGAGGGCGCCGGCGTGGTCGTGCTGGAGTCGCTGGAGCACGCGGAGGCCCGGGGCGCCCGGATCTACTGCGAGGCGATCGGCCAGGGACTGTCCTCGGACGCCCACCACATCGCCCAGCCGGAGCCGACCGGCGCCGGCGTGGCCCGCGCGCTGGCCGACCTGTTCGACCGCAACGAGCTGGACAAGGCCGAGATCGTGCACGTCAACGCGCACGCCACCTCGACCCCGCAGGGCGACACCGCCGAGCTGAAGGCGCTGCGCAAGGAGCTGGGCGAGGACCTCGACCACATCCTGGTCTCGGCCACCAAGTCGATGACCGGTCACCTGCTGGGCGGCGCCGGCGGCATCGAGACCGTCGCCACCGTGCAGGCGCTGTACCACCGGATCGCCCCGCCGACCATCAACGTCGAGGAGCTGGACGACGAGGTGGACGCGAAGATCGTGACCGAGGCCACCCCGCTGCCCGAGGGCCGGATCGCCGCGCTGAACAACTCGTTCGGCTTCGGCGGCCACAACGTGGTGCTGGCCTTCCGCACCCGCTGACGCCCACACCGAAGGGGCCGGCGCTCTCCGTGAGCGCCGGCCCCTTCGTCGTGCCTTCGGCCGGTCAGACCACCTGGTGCAGCCAGCGCACCGGGGCGCCCTCGCCCGCGTAGCGGAACGGCTCCAGTTCGTCGTCCCAGGGCTTGCCCAGCAGCCGGGAGATCTCGGCCTCCAGGTCGGCCCCCTCGCTGCGGGCCCGCAGCAGGACGGCCCGCAGCCGGTCCTCGGGGATCAGGATGTCGCCGTGGATGCCCGTGACGGCGTGGAAGATGCCGAGCGTGGGCGTGCTGCTGTACCGCTCCCCCTCCGCCGTGGCGCAGGGCTCGCTGGTCACCTCGTACCGCATGAGCTGCCAACCGCGCAGCGCGGAGGCGAGCTTCGAGGCGGTGCCGGGCTCCCCCTGCCAGGAGAGCTCGGCACGCCAGTGCCCGGGTGCGGCCGGCTGGCGGATCCAGTCCAGGCTCACCCGCACACCGAGCACCCCCGCGACGGCCCACTCGACGTGCGGGCACAGCGCGCGGGGCGCGGAGTGGATGTAGAGAACTCCACGTGTCGTCACCGGGACCTCCAGGCTGTGGACGAGGGTCGCCTTCCCCAGCTGCCTCGTGCCTGCAGTTGATCCGCAGTTACTCACGTTAGCCGACATTAAGCTACTAAATTGAGCAAAACGGACAGGCTTTCGCTCAATGCTAGTCGAATCCACAACGTGGTCTACCCCTCGGCCGGATCTCTCCCCCGAACGGCCCCATCGCCAGGCGGGACCACCGTACCGCGCGGCGCCGCACGATGGATGACACACTTTCGGATCCGGCCGGAATGCGGTAGTGCGGCCGGACCCTCTGCGCCGTGCACGCGAACCGCCCCGCGCGCCCGATGGGGGCGGCGGGGCGCTCCGATCTCCTGACGGAGGGTCAGCCGTCCAGGCGGACGACCATCTTGCCGGTGTTGACGCCGCGCAGCAGGTCGATGAACGCCTCGGCGGCGTTCTCGAAGCCGTCCACCACGGTCTCCTCGGTGCGCAGGGCACCGGACTTCAGCCAACCGGCCACCTCGGTGACGAACTGCGGCTGCAGGGCGGCGTGGTCGCGCACCAGCATGCCCTCCAGGCGCAGCCGCTTGCCGATCGCCATCGCCAGGTTGCGCGGGGCGGCGGGCGCGGTGGTCTCGTTGTACTGGGCGATCGCGCCGCAGAGCACCGCGCGGCCGTGCACGCCGAGGGCACCGATCGCGGCCTCCAGGTGGTCGCCGCCGACGTTGTCGAAGTAGAGGTCGATGCCCTCCGGGGCAGCCTTGGCGAGCTGCTCGGCGACCGGGGCGTCCTTGTAGTTGAAGGCGGCGTCGAAGCCGTACTCGTCGACCAGCTTGGCGACCTTCTCCGCCGAGCCGGCCGAACCGACCACCAGCGAGGCGCCCTTGAGCCGGGCGATCTGGCCGACCAGCGAACCGACCGCGCCGGCCGCGCCGGAGACGAAGACCTTGTCGCCCTCCTTGAGGCCGCCGACCGCGAGCAGTCCGGCGTAGGCGGTCAGGCCGGGCATGCCGAGCACGCCGAGGTAGGCGGAGAGCGGGGCGGCCTCCGGGTCGACCTTGACCGCGTGCTTGGCGTCCAGGGTGGCGTACTCGCGCCAGCCGAGCCCGTGCAGCACGGCGTCGCCCGGGGCGAAGCCCTCCGCCTCGGAGGCGACCACGTAGCCGACGGCGCCGCCGTCCATGGCCTGGCCCAGCTGGAACGGGGGAACGTACGACTTCACGTCGTTCATCCGGCCGCGCATGTAGGGGTCCACCGAGAGGTGGGTGTTGCGGACCAGGATCTCGCCCGGGCCCGGGGTCCGGACCGGGGCCTCGACCAGGGCGAAGTCGGTGGGCACCGGCCAGCCCTGGGGGCGGGCGGCGAGGTGCCATTCACGGGCGGTGGCGGGGGCGGCCTGCTCTGCCATGGTGGTGCTCCTTGGTGGGGGTTTCCACAGGTGAAAGGTTGAGGAACTGAAGTAACGATGGGCATGAAAGGTTCATGTTGTCAACTTTTCAGGTAGACTCTGGGGCATGGACACTCAGCCGAGCGAGGTCGCCACGCCGCAGTCCGACGAGATCACCCGTGAGGTCGTCGACCTGATGGCCAACCTGGTCGCACTCTTCCACCGCGAGTACGAGGAGGCCGCCGCCGCCCGCTCGCTCACCGGCGCCCAGGCCAAGGTGCTCGCCCTGCTGCGGCGCGGCCCGCTGCCCATGCGCCACATCGCCCAGACCCTCAGCTGCGAACCCTCCAACATCACCGGCATCGTCGACCGGCTGGAGGCCCGCGGCTTCGTGACCCGGGAGGCCGACCGGCAGGACCGCCGGGTCAAGCTGGTCGCCGCCACCGAGACCGGCGCGGCCGCCTCCGAGGAGCTGCGCGAGTCGCTCAACTTCGCCCGCGAGCCGCTCGCCGCGCTCGGCCCGGAGGAGCGGACGGTGCTGCGGGACCTGCTCCGGCGGATGCTCACCGGCGCCTCCGGCCCGGGTGCGTGACCAACATCACAGCGGCGCGGGTCGATTCCCCTCCCGCCCGGGGGTAACCGAACAGCCTTCCGGAACGTCTAACGTTCGAACGTCGAACGCGAGAAACCTGAAGACGGGGGGCACGGAGGATGAGCAGCAGCACGCGCCGGCGCCGCTACCTGCGGACCGCCATCGGCCTGGCCGCCGTTCTGGTGCTGTCGGTCGTGGGAGCCGGAGCCTGGTTCTACCACCGGCTGGACAACAACATCACCACCTTCGACGCGGGCGGCGTCGCCACCGAGCGCCCGCCCGCCCCCGTCCCGGTCACCCCCGGCGCCCAGGTGCCGGTCAACGTGCTGCTGCTGGGCTCGGACACCCGGGACGACGGCAACAACGCGCTGGGCGGCGGCGACGAGGGCGTCGGCAACTCGGACACCGCGATCCTGGTGCACATCTACGCCGACCACAAGCACGCCGTCGGCGTCTCGATCCCCCGCGACACCCTGGTCACCATCCCGTCCTGCAAGCTGGCGGACGGCACCTGGAGCAAGCCCCGCAACGACCAGATGTTCAACTCCGCGTTCAGCCTCGGCGAGCTCCCCAAGGGCAACCCGGCCTGCACCCAGAACACCGTGGAGGCGCTCACCGGTCTGCGGGTCGACCACACCATCGTGGTCGACTTCAAGGGCGCCGCCGCGATGACCGACGCCATCGGCGGCGTGGAGGCCTGCGTGCCCAACGACGTCAACGAGTACGGCATCCAGCTCAAGAAGGGGCTGCAGAAGCTCTCCGGGAAGTCCGCGGTGGACTACCTGCGGGCCCGCCACGGCATCGGCGACAACTCCGACATAGGCCGGATGAAGCGCCAGCAGGCCTTCCTCTCCTCGATGATCAAGAAGGTCCAGGACCAGGGCTTCTCGCTGCCCACCCTGCTGCCGCTGGCCGACGCCGCCACCAAGTCGCTCACCGTGGACGAGGGACTCGGCACCGCGATGAAGCTGGTGGACTTCGCCCGCTCGGTGGAGGACGTCAAGCTCTCCGACGTCACCTTCGTGACCGCCCCCTGGCGCTTCGCCGGGGACCGGGTGCGGCTGGTCCAGCCGGACGCCGACGAGCTGTGGAAGCTGCTGCGGGAGGACCGCACCCTGGACGGGCGGAGCACCGCCGGCACCGGCGCGGCCACCGCCTCCGCCTCGCCCAGTGCCACCCCCAGCGCGAACGCGCCGCTGACCCCCGACCAGGCCGCGGCCCCGATCACCGTGGTCAACGGCGTCGGCACCGCCGGACTGGCCGGCTCCGGCGCCGAGACGCTCAAGGGGCGCGGCTTCCAGAACGTCGTACTCGGCGCCAACGACCCCGGCAAGCAGCACACCGAGGTCTCCTACGCCCCGGCCCTGAAGACCACCGCCGACCAGGTCGCGGCGCTCTTCCCCGGCGCCCGCGCGGTCGAGGAGCCGGGCTCGGGCGGGATCACCGTCACCCTCGGCGCCGACTACCGGGCCGCCGGCACCCAGCTGAACTCGGTCTCCTCGCCCTCGGCGACGCCGACCGGCGGTACGCCCAGCGGGATCCCGACCGGCATAGCGGAGAACACCCGGGGCGCCGACACCGACCCGTGCGCCGACCTGACCTTCGGATCCTGATCGATCACTCCGGGTCCGGTAGGCCGGTGACCACGGCAGTCAGGCGGGTGCCGCGCGGGAAGGCGCCCGCCCCGGCCAGGTCGGCCAGGGCGGCGAGCAGCTTGGCGACGTACCGGCGCTCCACCGGGATGCCGTGGCGGCGCTCGAACTCCCCCGCGAAGGCGGCCAGTTCGGGCGGGACCTTGCCGTAGCCGCCGCCGTGGTGGGCGTGGTCGATCCGCCAGTTGTCGAACTCGCGCCCGAACCCGGCCCGGTGCAGCCGGGCGACCTCCGCCTCCAGGTAGCCCTCGCCGCCGCGCAGCACGGCCACCCCGAGCGCCCGCGCGCCCCGCGGCAGACCCGCCGCGATGCCGGCCAGGGTGCCGCCGGTGCCGACCGGGCAGCAGACCACGTCGCGCCCGTCCAGGTCGGTCAGTTCGGCCGGGACCGCCGCCGCGCCGACCGCCGCCAGCGCGTTGGAGCCGCCCTCCGGGAGCACCAGGCAGGGGCCCCAGCGGCGCTGCAGGGCCTGCGGACCGTACTCGCCCGGCACCCGACCGGTGGCCTCCCGGTAGGCGGCCCTGGTGAGGAACTCCAGCCGCATCCCGGAGCGTTCGGCGGCCCGCAGCGACCAGTTGCGCGGCCGGTCGGCCAGTTCCTCGCCGCGCACCAGCCCGACACTCTCCAGCCCGAGCGCCCCGGCGGCGGCCGCCACCGCCCGCAGGTGGGTCGAGTAGGCCCCGCCGAAGGTCAGCAGCCGGGTGTGGCCGTGCTCGACGGCGGCGGCCAGGTTGGGCGCGAGCTTGCGCCACTTGTTGCCGGGGACGCTCGGGTGCAGCAGGTCGTCCCGCTTGAGCCGCAGCTCCACCCCGGCCCGGGCGAAGACCTCGTCGGTGCAGTCCACCAGCGGGGTCGGCAGCAGGGCGGGTTCGAGCACCCGGCCAGCTTACGGGCCGCCGACAGCGCGGAGCCCGGCCGCCTGCTCGGCGACCGGGCCGGGGTCCGAGCGCCGGGGAGGCTGTCAGCCCGCCCCTCCGTCCGCGCTCTGCGCGTTGATGGCCCGCCGCAGGGCGCGCGGGACGGGACCGGCGGCGGGTGCCAGCTTGTCGATCCGGGTGCGGAACTCGCGGCGCTGGCGCCACGTCAGGACCGAGCCCAGCCGGGCGGCGTCGACCAACGCGACCAGGGCCGCGTCCGCCGGGTCGACCCGGCTGAGCGGACCGCTCAGCGCCGATGTGATGCTCTCGGTCAGCGCCTTGCGCACCCGGGGCTCCGGAAGGGTGACCCGCGCGACCGGGAAGAGCCCGAGCACCCGGTGCTCCTCGACCCGGATCCGGCCGGCGGCCGCGAGCCCGTCGCGGACCACTCGCGCCGACATCCGCTGGCGTCCGATCCAGCTCTTCCAGCTGCGCCGCCGCCCTTGGCTGATCTGCTCCAGCAGCGCGGCGGAGAGCGGGTCGAGGCCGTCGGCCGTGCCGCCGACGGCGGCCGGGTGCCGGCCGTCGTCGCGGATCAGTCCGCGGCGGAGGAGTTCGGTGAGCGCCGCCGCCCGCAGGACCAGGTCGAGGTTGTTCGTGTGGGTGAGCCGCCCGCGCTGCGGGTCGTAGGCGAGCAGGTAGAGCTTCTCGGGCAGATTGACGGGCAGGTCCATCTCGGTCTCTCCGAAAGATCCGTGGCGCCCGGTTCGCCGCGGTCAGTCCTCGTCGGAACCGCCGCTCTCCGGGCTCTCCTTGGGCGGTCGGCCGCGCCGGGGAAGCCCGGCCGCACCACTGGGCATCCGGCCGGCGTCGGTGAGGGCGCGGCGGAGCACGAACTCGATCTGGGCGTTGGTGCTGCGCAGCTCGTCCGCCGCCCACCTGGCCAGCGCGTCGTGAACTGAAGGGTCCAGTCGCAGCAGGAGCTTCTTCCGTTCCGTCGCCAACGCCACGCCCTTACTGGTAGAGGGAGCCCGTGTTCACGACGGGCTGGGTGCCCCGGTCGCCGCACAGCACCACCAGGAGGTTGCTCACCATGGCGGCCTTGCGCTCCTCGTCCAACTCCACCACGTCCCGCTCGGCGAGCCGGTCCAGCGCCTCCTCGACCATACCGACGGCCCCCTCGACGATCAGCCGCCGGGCGGCCACCACGGCCCCGGCCTGCTGCCGCTGGAGCATCACCTGGGCGACCTCGGGCGCGTAGGCGAGCCGGGTGATCCGGGACTCGATGACCCGCACACCGGCCGAGGCCACCCGGGCGGCGATCTCGGCGGAGAGCTTGCGGGCGACCTCGTCCGCGCCGTCGCGCAGCGACAACTGCCCCTCGTGGTGGGCGTCGTACGGGTAGCTGGTGGCGATGTGCCGCACGGCCGTCTCGGTCTGGATGGCGACGAAGTCGACGTAGTCGTCCACCTCGAACACCGCCATCGCGGTGTCCTCGACCTGCCAGACCACCACGGCGGCCATCTCGATCGGGTTGCCGTCCGCGTCGTTGACCTTGGTGGTCTCGGTCTCGTGGTTGCGGATCCGGGTGGAGATCCGGCGTCGGCTGGTGAACGGGTTCACCCAGGTCAGGCCCGCGGCCCGGATGGTGCCGCGGTAGCGCCCGAGCAGCTGGACCACCCGGGCCTCACCGGGCGAGACGACCGTCAGCCCGCACAACAGCAGCAGCGAGCCGAGCACCACCAGCGGCCCGAGGACCACCAGCGGGACCCCCAACCCCTTGCTGCCGCCGCTGATCTGGACCCCTCCGGCGATCAGCACCCCGAACCCGACGAGCACGCCGAGCAGCGCCCCACCGAGCACCGGCAGCCCGGCGGCGCCGACGATGACCCGTTCGGTGATCTTCGGAGCCGGCAGTTCGATGACAGGGCCGTCCTCGACGGCGAAACGCGGTGTGGTCATGGGACCGTCCCCCCAGTGCGAGTGTCTGCTTGAGCTGTCAAAGTGATATCACTTTTTCCGCGCAAGACGCCAGGGGCCGGCACGCGATCGGTTCACAGGGGGTCCCCGGGGGGCGAAAGGCGGCCACCGAAGGCCATCGGAGCCGGATGCCACCGGGCGGGTGAATTCCGGCGCGCCACGGGCCGGGAGAAGTGGGCCGGGCTCTAGACTTCCGTCGTCACGGGCGGTGAAACTCCAGCTCAGGAGCCGTCCGTGGACTGTCGTACGACACTCGTCACGCGTCGCAGAGGTGGGGCGGGTGGGACTCGAACCCACGACCAAGGGATTATGAGTCCCCTGCTCTAACCGGCTGAGCTACCGCCCCGGTTCCGCCGCGCGCGCCGGTTCACGGCCACGGCAGCAGCAGACGGCCCCGCGAGGCCGTCCCGGGCAGCATAGCCGGTCGATCACCCGTGGTGCGCGCCGGGGGCGCAGCTGAGTGCGCGAGGCTGTGCGCCCCTCCGGGCGGTGGAGCCCGGGTGGCGGTCGAGGGGCCCGACAGGGCAGCCTGGGCTGATGACGATGCGTGGGACGGGAGCGGCGGCCGGGGTACTCGCGCTGGCGCTCGCGGCGGCGGGCTGCACGACCGCGGCGCGGCCCGGCAGCGTCGCCCCGACGGTCACCTCGGCACCGCCGACCACCACCGCGAACAGCCACGGCTGGAGCAAGCAACGCTTCAAGAGGGCGCTGAGCCGGCAAACCGGGGTCACCCGCACCGCCAAGCCCACCGTGCTCAACGGCCTGGTCGGCGCGGTGTTCACGCGCAACGCGGACGGCGACCACTTCTGCACCGCCAGTGTGGTGGACAGCGCCGGGCTCAACCTCATCGTCACCGCCGCGCACTGCGTCTGGGACCCGAAGATCGGCCGGCGCAGCGACCTGGTCTTCGTCCCCGGCTACCGCAACGGCGACACCCCGAGCGGCGTCTGGCCGCTGCTGGCGGTCACCGTGGACGACGGCTGGAAGGACCACGCCGACCCGGACGCGGACGTCGCCTTCGCCGTCGTCCAGGCCCAGAACGGCCAGCAGGTGCAACAGGTGCTCGGCGCCAACAAGCTGGGCGTCAACCGCGGTTACCAGCTCCCGGTGCGGGTCACCGGCTACCCGGGCAGCAGCGACGTCCCGATCACCTGCGCCAACACCACCTCCGAGCAGAGCGCCACCCAGCTGCGGATCGACTGCCCCGACTACACCGGCGGCACCAGCGGCAGCCCGTGGGTCACCGACTTCGACCCGGCCACCAGGACCGGCACCGTGGTGGGCGTGATCGGCGGCTACCAGGAGGGCGGCTACAGCCCGAACACCTCGTACAGCAGCTACTTCGGCGACCGGGTCCAGGCCCTCTACGACCGGGCCACCGGCTGACGGAGCCCGATCGAACACCCGGCAGTGGCGCTGCCGGGCACGGCCTGGTAGATCTTCCTCACGAACGGCGGAACGCACGGCCCGGATGCCCGCCCCGAGGAACGAGACGGAGCGCCGATGGCCCCCCGCCCGGTGCCGCCCCCGCGCGCGGCCGGAGCGACCGCGCTGGCCGCCCTGCTGCTGACCGCCGGCACCGCGTGCGGCGGCGGTTCGGACCACCCGCCGAACGCCGAGGTCGCCCAGCAGAGCCCGGCCCGCGACCGGATCGGCACCCTGTCCATCCACAGCGCGCAGGGCTCCCGGGCCTGTACGGCGAGCGTGGTGCACAGCCCCGGGCGCAACCTGCTGGTCACCGCCGCGCACTGCGTGCAGAACCAGCGGGTCGGCCTGCTGGACGGCCTGGTGTTCACCCCCGGCTACCGCAACGGGTACTCCCCGTACGGGAGTTGGCAGGTGCAGTCGATCACCGTCGACCCGCACTGGGCCTCGGACGACGACCCCGACTACGACGTGGCCTTCGTCACGGTCAGCCCGACCGACGGCCGGCAGGTCGAGGACGCGGTCGGCGGCAACCCACTGGGCACCGGCCGGGGCGTCGGGCTGGCGGTCTCGGTGACCGGCTACCCCAACGAGAGCGACGAGCCGATCACCTGCTCGGTCCGCACCAGCTCGCAGAGCGCCACCCAGGAGCGCTTCGACTGCGGCGGCTACACCGACGGCACCAGCGGCAGCCCGTGGGTCACCGGTGACGGCACGGTGGTCGGCGTGATCGGCGGCTACCAGGAGGGCGGGGACACCCCGGGCACCTCGTACAGCGTCGCCTTCGACCAGCGGGTCGCCGACCTCTACCGGAAGGCGACCACCTGAGCTCCGCCTCGCCGGCGGCTCCCGGCAGCGGACGCCGGCGGCGGGGGCCTGCGGAGCGACGGGGTGACGCACACGACACCGGCCCGGACAACACGAAGGCCCCCCGGTCGTCCGAGGGGCCTTCGCTCTGAGCAGTCACCGGGCAGACCCGGCGCAGCTCCCGCAATTGGACTCGAACCAATAACCTGCCGGTTAACAGCCGGCTGCTCTGCCAATTGAGCTATGCGGGATCGCGGTACTCAACTTCCGTACCACGCACAGGAGTCACACCACCGAAGGGCACTTCTCCTGAGCTCCCCCAATTGGACTCGAACCAATAACCTGCCGATTAACAGTCGGCTGCTCTGCCAATTGAGCTATGGGGGATCGGCTTCCGCCTCGGCTCCCGTTCCCCGGGCTCCTCGGCGCTCGCTGCGGGACATACATTAGCGCACTCGGGGGGGTGGTCCGCCAATCGCTTTCCCCGGCCGCCCCGGACCACCGGTCCGGCGTGCCCCGCGCGCGCCCCGGACGCCAGCCGGGGATGCTGGGGGCGCGGACGGTTCGCCGTCCCGAGCAACGGGTAGGGCAATGCGGCAGAAGGCCGCCAGGAGAGGGTGGGTCCGATCATGTGGAAGCTGTCGTTGGCCGTGGGTTTCGCGGCCGGCTACGTCCTCGGCTCGCGGGCCGGGCGCCAGCGCTACGAACAGATCACCAAGGTCACCCGGCAGATCGCCCAGAACCCCGCGGTCCAGGGGGCGGCCGAGCGGGCGCGGCAGCAGGCCGGCGCGGTGGCCGGGAAGGCGGTCGGCGCCGTCGCCGACCGGGTCGGGGACCGACTGCCGAACGCCGTCACCGACCGGGTCCCGTACTTCAGCCGGTCCCGGGCCGAGGACGACGGCTGGGGTACCTTCCGCCCGTGACGGGGCGGTGACGCCGGGGTCAAGCGGACCCCGACGAGGGGTCCCGAACCGGCAACGGCTCACCCGGCCCGGACGCGTACCGGGCCGGGCTGAGGCATGATCTCGACATGGCCATCGTCGCGGGGATAGACAGCTCGACCAGCCGCACCAGGATCGTCGCGTGCGACACCGACACCGGCGCCGTCCTTCGCTCCGGCAAGGCTCCGCACCCCGTCCCCGACGACCAGGACCTGCGCCCCGGCGAGGCCGACCCGCAGGTGTGGCTGCACTCGCTCGGCGACGCCGCGGCCGGCGGCCTGCTGGAGGGCGTCCGGGCGATCGGCGTCAGCGCGCAGCAGCACGGCATGATCGGCCTGGACGCGGGCGGGGTGCTGGTCCGGCCCGCGATGCTCTGGAACGACCCGCGCTCCAGCGGCGCCGCCGCCAAACTGCTGGAGGCCCTCGGCGGACCGGCCGCCTGGACCGCCGCGATCGGCGCGGTGCCCGGCCCGACGTACACCATCGCCAAGCTGCGCTGGCTGGCCGAGTTCGAGCCGGCCAACGCCCGCCGGGTCGCCGAGGTGCTGCTGCCGCACGACTGGCTGGTCTGGCAGCTGCTCGGCCACCCCAAGCGCCGCACCACCGACCGCGGCGACGCCTCCGGCACCGGCTACTGGTCCCCGATCACCGGCGAGTACCGGCAGGACCTGGTCGAGCTGGCGCTCGGCCACGAGCTTAGGCTGCCGGACGTGCTCGGCCCCGCCGAACCCGCCGGGCACACCCCCGAGGGCCTGCTGATCTCGGCCGGCACCGGCGACAACATGGCCGCCGCCCTGGGCCTCGGCCTCGGCCCGGGCGACGCGGTGGTCTCGCTCGGCAGCGCCGGGACGATCTTCGCGGTGCACGAGCAGGCCGTGGTGGACGCCACCGGGCTGGTCTCCTCCTTCGCCGACGCGAGCGGCCGCCACCTGCCGATGGTCGCCACCCTCAACGCCGCCCAGGTGCTGCGCTCCACCGCCGCCATGCTCGGCGTGGACCTGGAGGGACTGAGCGACCTCGCCCTGCACTCCTCCCCCGGCGCGTACGGCCTGGTGCTGCTCCCCTACCTGGACGGCGAGCGCACCCCCGCGCTGCCGCACGCCGCCGGCACCCTGACCGGCCTGCGGGTCGAGGCGATGACCCCGCAACACCTGGCCCGGGCCGCCGTCGAGGGCATGCTGTGCAACATCGCCGACGCGCTGGACGTACTGCGCGCCCAGGGCGTCGAGATCAAGCGGGTGTTCCTGCTCGGCGCGGCCGGCCGGCTGCCCGCCGTGCGGCACGCCGCCCCGATGCTGTTCGGCGTCCCGGTCGTGGTGCCGCCGCCCGGCGCCCACGCCGCCCGCGGCGCCGCCCGGCAGGCCGCCTGGGCGCTGGCCGGCACCGCCGAGCCGCCGCAGTGGGAGCTGCCGGACGCCGAGACGGTCGAGCCGGAGGGCGAGCAGGACCTGGCGATCGGTTCGGCGGTGCGCCAGCAGTACCGCGCCGCCCGGGACCAGATCCACCCGGAGGCGGCCGCCGCGTAGCGGAGGGTCGGCCGGTGTGTGCCGGAGACGGCAGCGGCCGGTGTCCGTCGGTGAAGATGCGTCACCCCACGCCCGGTGGCAGCGTGGGTCGGGACACGGCCACCGAGGCGAAGGGCGGCAGCATCCCATGGCCCTGCACAAGGGGACCGGCAGCGACCGCCGGCTGAGCGTCAGTCCGTTCGTCGGCATCACCGACCCGCTGGGCGCGATGGAGCTCGCCCCGCCGGTGCACCGGCTCGGCGAGGGCGCGGTCGCCGCCGACACCGCGTACCAGCTGATCCACGACGAGCTGATGCTGGACGGCAGCGCCAAGCTCAACCTGGCGACCTTCGTCACCACCTCGATGGAGGTGCAGGCCATCCGGCTGATGACCGAGTGCCTGGACAAGAACATGATCGACAAGGACGAGTACCCGCAGACCGCCGAGCTGGAGCGGCGCTGCGTGGCCATCCTCGCCGACCTCTGGCACGCCCCCGACCCGGACACCGCGGTCGGCTGCTCCACCACCGGCTCCAGCGAGGCCTGCATGCTGGCCGGCATGGCGCTCAAGCGCCGCTGGATGCGCCGCAACCCCGAGCGCTACGCGGCCGGGGCCCGGCCCAACCTGGTGATGGGCGTCAACGTGCAGGTGTGCTGGGACAAGTTCTGCAACTTCTGGGAGATCGAGGCCCGCACCGCGCCGATGGAGGGCGAGCGCTTCCACCTCGGCGCCGAGCAGGCGGCCGCGCTGTGCGACGAGAACACCATCGGCGTGGTCGGCGTCCTCGGCTCGACCTTCGACGGGTCGTACGAGCCGATCGCGGAGATCTGCGCGGCCCTGGACGAGCTCCAGGAGCGCACCGGCCTGGACGTCCCGGTGCACGTGGACGGCGCCTCCGGCGGCATGGTGGCGCCCTTCCTCGACCCGGACCTGGTCTGGGACTTCCGGCTCCCCCGGGTGCAGTCGATCAACACCTCCGGCCACAAGTACGGCCTGGTCTACCCCGGCGTCGGCTGGGCGCTGTGGCGGGACCGGGAGGCGCTGCCCGAGGAACTGGTCTTCCGGGTCAACTACCTGGGCGGCGAGATGCCGACCTTCGCGCTCAACTTCTCCCGGCCCGGCGCACAGGTCGCGGCGCAGTACTACGTCTTCCTGCGGCTCGGCCGGGCCGGCTTCCGGGCCGTCCAGGGCGCCTGCCGGGAGGTCGCCACCTACCTCGCCGGGGAGATCGGGAAGCTGGACTGCTTCCGGCTGCTGACCCGCGGCGACCAGCTCCCGGTGTTCGCCTTCACCACCACCGAGGACGTGACCTTCGACGTGTTCGACGTCTCGCGGCGGCTGCGCGAGCGCGGCTGGCAGGTGCCCGCGTACACCTTCCCGGCGAACCGGGAGGACCTGTCGGTGATCCGGGTGGTCTGTCGCAACGCCTTCTCCCGGGACCTCGCCGACCTGCTGCTGGCCGACCTCCACCGGCTGCTGCCGGAGCTGCGGCGCCAGCCCGTCCCGCTCAAGGAGCTGGGGGTGCCGGCCAGCGCGGGCTTCCACCACTGAAGCGCGGCTCGGACGAGGAACCGCTCGGAAACGCCACGGCGGGAGGGCTGACCATCGCCGAGGCCGCCACCCTCGCCGGCCTGGTCCAGAACCCGTCGCAGT
>NZ_JBSFGK010000138.1:0-15090 GCF_053596495.1 Kitasatospora sp. NPDC001683 | reverse complement strand
GGAGGCCCGGCCTCCCGCCCCTTCGACGTTCGTCGGGGACTACTCCTGCTTCTTGCGCCGGCTGCCGAAGACGATCTCGTCCCAGCTGGGCACGGTGGCCCGGCGGCCGGGCCGGACGCCGTCCGCCTCGGCCTGCCGGTCGGTGGTGCCGACCAGGCGCTCGCGGTGCGGGGCGACGGCGCGCGGCATCAGGATGTCGGCGTAGGCCGAGCCCGCGCCGACCGCCGGGGCGGCGGCCGCGGCCGGCTCCTCGCTCTCCTCGGTGACCTCGGCGGGCACCGGTTCGATCGGGGTGGGGCCGCCGACGGCGAGGTCACCGCGGAAGGCGGGGACGACGTCGAGCAGGCTGGTCAGCGAGTCCCGGGACTCGGCGGTGGCCTCCCGCGACTCGCGGACCTCGCGAGCCGACATGATGCGGTCGGCGGACGGCCGGTCGATCATCGGGCGGGGCGGCCGGTCCTGGGGGAGCCGGGCGATCCGCGGGATGAACGGGAAGACCGAGTCCTCCTCGCGCTCGACGGTCTCGCCGATCAGTGCGCGGGCCTCGTCGTCGTTGGGCTGGACCAGGCGCCGGGGCGGGTCGTACGTCCAGGACGCGCTGCGGCCCTCGCCGTCGGCACGGTAGGAGAGGATGACCTCCCAGGTGCCGTCGTCGCGCCGCCAGGAGTCCCAGCGCTCGGTGTCCTTCTCGGCGCCGCGCAGCGCGAGCCGCTCGGCCACGGCCTCGCCGAGCTGCGGTCCGGGGGACTCGCCGTTGCGGCGGATGGCGGTCTTGCGGGCGCGCTCGGCCATGAAGGCGCGCTCGGCGAGGACCGGCCCTTCGAAGCGGCGGACGCGGTCGACGGAGATGCCGGCGGCCTGGGCGACCTCCTCAGCGGAGGCACCGGCTCGTATCCGGGCCTGGATGTCCCGGGGGCGGAGGTGGCTCTCGACCTCGATCTCGATCTGGCCGAGGCGCGGCCGGTCGCCGCGGATGGCGGCGCGCAGCCGCTCGTCGATGGGGAGGGTGTACTCCGTGCTGTCGGCAGCCTTGAGCACCAGCCGTGTGCCGTCGTTGCTGACGGCCACAACCCGCAGTTCGGGCACGGTTACCTCCCGGGTGGTGCCTGCCGACGTCACCTGCGTCGCTGCTCCCGTACTGAGTGTGGCCTGCCCACTCGCGACTGGCCACAACCTTGCTGAGTTCCCCGGCGTGTCGGGCATACGCCCGGGCACACCAATGTGGCACGGTTGCCTTTTTGCCACGTCATCCGTCGACGTCGCGCCTGGGTGTCCCGGCCGTCCTCGCACGCGGAGTGTTCGCGACGATCCGGGACCGGCGTCGCCGTGCGTGCCCGTTCAGTGGCTCTTCGTCAAGCTGCCGGTGTAGGCACAGTCGACAAGTCGACCCAAGGCTCGGGCTTTACGAACAGTACTCCATTCGTGGCATCCGGAGGGGCGGCTCGCCGCTCAAGTCTCCCGCGATTCACGGGAATCTCAAGAGCGCGCGCCCCAGCGGCGGACCACCGCCGGATGAACGGTGATCATCTTCACACAATCCGGGCGCGCAGAACCGCATTTTCACCCCTTGTGTCCTTCTTTGGGCAAGATGGAGTGGCTTGTTCGAGTAAGAGTCGTACGGACCGAGGGATGTTGATGTCGGAGCGGAGCCCCGCCGAGGAGGGCGGCAAGGAGGAGCGCAAGCGGATCGATCTGAGTGTGGCCCAGGTCGCGGCGAGTGCGTTGGCCGCGGTGGTGGGCGCGCTGCTCGCCTCCGAACTCGGTGTGTACGGCACGATCATGGGCGCCGCGGTGGTCAGTGTCGGGGCCACCACCGGCGGCGCGGTGTTCCAGCACCTGCTCAAGCGGACCGGCCAGCAGCTGCGCGAGGCGGTGGACCGCGGGCCGAACCAGACCGTGAACGCGCTGCGCCAGGTGCCGGCGGAGCCGGAGCACCCCGCGCGGGAGCCGGCCGGGCCGCCGGTGATCACCTCGGAGTGGAACGAGCCGACGGTGGTGCGGGCGCGCCGGCGGTGGGGCTGGAAGACCTACGCGGCGATGTCCGGGCTGGTGTTCGTGCTGGCGATGACGCCGATCGTGGCGTTCGAGCTCGCCACCGGGCAGCCGGTGTCGGCGACGGTGAAGGGCGAGTCCGGCAACGGGACGTCCTTCGGTGGTGCGGTGACGCCCAGGTCGTCCACCCCGCAGGACGCTCCGGTGGACCGGCCGTCCACCGGGGGCGGCGGGCGCGGCCCGGAGGCCACGCCGTCCGGCGGCGCCTCGGCCCCGGCGACCACCCGGCCGAGCCGGGAGCCGAGCCCGACCCCGAGCGGCGGCACCGGCGAGCACGGCGGCGCCGCCTCCCCCTCGGTGGTGCCGAGCGCGAGCCCGTCGGCCGGCGCCTCCCCGTCGGCGGGCGGCGACGGCAGGCCCACCGGCGGGGCGACGTCGCGGCAGCCGGTGCCGGGCGACGCCGCGGCGCACACGACGGTGGCTCCGCCGGCCGCCGGGACCCCGGCGCCCTAAGCCCCCAGCACGCGCCGCAGGTAGTCGTTGCCGAAGAGGCGCTGCGGGTCGACCTCGTCGCGCAGCGCCGTGAAGTCGCCGAAGTGCGGGTAGACGCTTGCCAGGTACTCGGCGTCGCGGGTGTGCAGCTTGCCCCAGTGCGGGCGGCCCTGATGGGCGGTCATCAGCTGTTCCACGCCGGTGAAGTAGCCCTGGTCGCGGGTGCCCCGGTAGAGGTGGACGGCGATGTAGGCGCTGTCCCGGCCGGAGGCGGTGGACAGCCAGAGGTCGTCGGCGGGGGCGAAGCGGACCTCGACCGGGAAGCTGACCTTCCAGTCGGAGCGTTCGACCAGGGCCTTCAGCTCGCGCAGCACCTCGGCGACGGCAGCGCGCGGGACGGCGTACTCCATCTCCACGAAGCGGACCTTGCGCGGGCTGGTGAACACCTTGTGGGCGGTGTCGGTGTAGCTGCGGTCGGACCAGGCGCGGCTGGCGAGCGAGGCGATGGCGGGGATGGAACCGGGGAAGCGGCGGCCGACCCGGCAGGCGCCCTCCCAGACGGTGTTGGAGAGGAAGTCGTCCTCCAGCCACTCCTTGAACCGGGGCAGCGGGGCGGCCGGGCCCTGGCTGCGGTTGTTGCGCTTGGTGGAGCAGCGGTCGGTGTGCGGGAACCAGTAGAACTCGAAGTGCTCGTTGACGGCGGTGAGGTCGTCGAGGCGTTCCAGCACCTCGTCGAAACCCATCGGCTGCTCGTGCGCGGTGAGCAGGAAGGCCGGTTCGACGCCGAAGGTGAGGGCGGTGATCACGCCGAGGGCGCCGAGGCCGAGTCGGGCGCCCTGGAAGAGCCGGGGGTTCTCGGTGGGGGAGCAGCGCCGGACGGTGCCGTCGGCGAGGACGATCTCCAGGGCGCGGATCTGGGCGGCGAGCGAACCGGAGTCGCGGCCGGTGCCGTGGGTGCCGGTGCTGGTGGCGCCGGCGACGGTCTGGACCTCGATGTCGCCCATGTTGGTGAGGGCGAGGCCCTCGGCGGCGAGGATCCGGTTGAGGCGGCTCAGCGGGAGGCCGGACTCGACGGTGATGGTGCCGGCCTCGCGGTCGATCTCGCGGACGGCGGTGAGCGCGTGCGGGCGCACCAGCAGGCCGTCGCCCGGCGAGGCGATCGCGGTGAAGGAGTGGCCGGAGCCGACGGCCTTGACGCTGCGGCCCTGTTCGGCGGCGCGCAGGATCTCCCTGGCCAGCTCCTCCGCGGTGCCGGGGGTGGCGGTCCGGGCCGGCTGGGCGCCCTGGTTGCCGGCCCAGTTGGTCCACCGGGTGCGGGTCGCGGTGCTGGGCATTGCGCTGCCTCCTGCTCCGTGGCCGAACGGGGTCGGCGCCGCCCTACCCGCGGGTAGGGCCGTGGGTAGGGCGAGAGACTAGTCAGTTCACCGTTCGGCGTCTACGGGTCGTTCGACCGCTTCCGCTTGCTCGTTCGCGGTGACTCCGGCGCGCAGCCGGCCGAGTCCGGTCAGTGCGACGAGCACCCCGAGGGCACCGGCGGTCAGCGGGACCCAGTAGCCGGCCGAGGCGCCGGAGGCGTCGACCACCCAGCCGCCGACCGAGGAGCCGAAGGCCACGCCGAGGGCGAGCCCGGTGGTCGTCCAGGCCATGCCCTCGGTGAGCTTGGCGGCCGGGACGAGCCGTTCGACCAGGGCCATCGCGGAGATGAGGGTGGGGGAGATGGCGACGCCGGCGATCAGCAGGGCGGCGCCGGCCGCGACCAGTCCGCCGACGCCGTGCACGGTGGAGGCGACGAGCAGGATGGGGATCATGCTGAGCGCCATCATCACCACGCCGACGAAGAAGCGGGTGGACAGCGGGCTCCTGGGCTTGAGCGCTCCGTAGACGACGCCGGCCAGGCCGGATCCGACGGCCCAGACGGCCAGCACGAGGCTGGAGAGCCCCTTGTGCCCCTGGGCGTCGGCGAAGGCGACGGTGACGATCTCGACCGAGCCGAAGATCGCGCCGGTGGCGACGAAGGTCAGCACCAGGACGATCAGACCGCCGTTGAGGATGGCGCTGCCGCCGCCGTGGGCCGAGGCCGGATGGACCGGCGGCTCGGTACGGCGCTGGGCGGTGAACAGGGCGATGCCGGCGGCGAGCGCGATGACGGCCACGAGGACGCCGGACTCGGGGAACACGTTGGTGGCCAGGCCGATGGCGAGGATCGGGCCGACGATGAAGCAGACCTCGTCGACGACGGCCTCGAAGGAGTACGCGGTGTGCAGCTTGGCGGCGTCGTCGCGGTAGAGGTGGGCCCAGCGGGCGCGGACCATGGCGCCGGCGCTGGGCATGACGCCGAGGCCGACGGCGAACAGGAACAGCGTCCAGGACGGTGCGTGGAAGTGGGCGCAGAGCAGGAGCCCGGCCGCGGCGGTGACGGTGAGCGCGGTGGCCGGGAGGGCGACGCGGCGCTGCCCGCGGCGGTCGACCAGCCAGGAGACCGCCGGGCCGAGCGCCGCGGCGGCGACCGCCATCGTGGCCGAGACCGCACCCGCCAGCCCGTACGACCCCGTCAGCTGGGAGAGCATGGTCACGATGCCGATGCCGGCCATGGAGATCGGCAGGCGGGCCACGAACCCGGCGGAGGAGAAGGCCAGGGTGCCTGGGGCGGCGAATATTCGGCGGTAGCTGGACAGCACGGGAGCTCCGGGGCGGGGGTAAGGAACATGGCTGGCGTACACAGCTTACGTACGTTGGCAAACGGTATCTTCCGGACACCCACGCGGCCCCGGCGTCGGCCCCCGGCCCCTCAGTGGCAGGATCGGTGCCATGTCCGACGCGCGCAAACCCTCCCCCTCCGGCGCCGCCCCGTACGACGCCCTGCTGCTCCTCTCCTTCGGTGGCCCCGAGGCCCCCGAGGACGTCGTCCCGTTCCTGGAGAACGTCACCCGGGGCCGAGGCATCCCCAAGGAACGGCTGAAGGAGGTGGGCAAGCACTACTTCATGTTCGGCGGGGTCAGCCCGATCAACGAGCAGAACCGGGAGCTGCTCGCCGCCCTGCGCAAGGACTTCGCCGAGCACGGGCTGGACCTGCCGGTCTACTGGGGCAACCGGAACTGGGCCCCGTACCTGGTGGACACCCTGCGGGAGCTGGCGGCGGACGGCCACCGCCGGATCGCCGTGCTCGCCACCAGCGCCTACGCCGGATACTCGGGCTGCCGCCAGTACCGGGAGAACCTGGCCGACGCGCTGGCCGTCCTCGCCGAGGACGGCCGCCCGGCGCTGACCGTCGACAAGCTGCGGCACTTCTACAACCACCCCGGCTTCGTCGAGCCGATGATCGACGCCACCGTGACCGCCCTGGCCGAACTTCCCGAGGCCGTCCGCCCCGGTGCCCGGCTGGCCTTCACCACCCACTCCATCCCGGACGCGATGGCCGAGACCTCCGGCGCCCCGGACGACCCGGCCCGCGGCACGCCCGGCGGCGCGTACGTGGCCCAGCACCTGGAAGTGGCCCGGCTGATCGCCGCGGCCGTCGCCGAGCGCACCGGCGTGGCCGACCGGCCCTGGGAGCTGGTGTTCCAGAGCCGCAGCGGCGCCCCGCACATCCCGTGGCTGGAGCCGGACATCTGCGACCACCTGGAGGCCCAGCACGCCGACGGCGCGCCGGCCGTGGTGATGGTCCCGATCGGCTTCGTCTCCGACCACATGGAGGTCAAGTACGACCTCGACACCGAGGCCGTCGCCAAGGCCGCCGAACTGAACCTGCCGGTCGCCCGCGCGGCCACCGTCGGCGCCGACCCGCGGTTCACCGCCGCGGTGCGCGAGCTCGTCCTGGAGCGGGCCGCCACCGAGCGCGGCGAGAGCGTGACCCGCTGCGCGCTCGGCGCACTGGGCCCCAGCCACGACGTGTGCGCGGTGGCCTGCTGCCCCAACCCGCGCGCCCCCCGCCCGGCCGCCGCCGAGCGCTGACCTCCGGAGGAGAATCCCGTGTCCATCACCGCCCCGCCCGCCGACGGACTCCTCGACGACCTGCTGGACGTCGCCCTGGACGCGGCCCGGCAGGCCGGCGTCCTGCTGCGCGACGGGCGCCCCGCCGACCTCGGCGTGGCCGGCACCAAGAGCAGCCCGGTCGACGTGGTCACCGAGATGGACCTCGCCTCCGAGAAGCTCATCGCGGACCTGATCGCCGACCGCCGCCCCGAGGACGGCTACCTCGGCGAGGAGGGCGCCGAGCGCCCCGGCACCAGCGGGGTGCGCTGGGTCGTCGACCCGCTCGACGGCACGGTCAACTACCTGTACGGGCTGCCCTCCTGGGCGGTCAGCGTGGCCGCCGAGCTGGACGGCCGGGCCGTCGTCGGGGTGGTGTACGCCCCGGCGCGCGGCGAACTGTTCCACGCCGTACTGGGCCGGGGCGCCCGCCTCGACGGCCGCCCGGTCTCGGTCCGCCCGGCCCCGCCCTGGGGCCAGGCGCTGATCGCCACCGGCTTCAACTACGTCCAGCCGGTGCGGGTGCGCCAGGCCGAGGTGCTGCTGGCACTGATGCCCGAGGTGCGGGACATCCGCCGGGGCGGGGCGGCCGCGGTGGACCTGTGCGACGTGGCCGCCGGGCGACTGGACGGCTACTACGAGCGCGGCCTCGCCCCCTGGGACCGGGCGGCCGGCTGCCTGATCGCCACCGAGGCCGGTGCCCTGGTCGGCGGCCGCCCCGGCCACGGCCCGGACGGCGGGCTGACCGTGGCCGCCGCCCCGGGCGTCTACCAGCCGCTGCAGGAGCGGCTGGCCGCGCTGCGCGCCTGGGCGGACTGACCCGCGCCCCCCGTGTGGCAGGGCTTCGCACAAGCGAAGCGCCCTGGCACACGGGGGATGCCAGGGCCTGGGGTTTCGCACGGCCCCCGCAGGGCCGCTGGTGCCGGAGTACCGGCGTCGGGTCAGGCGGCGGAGCGGTGGCGCTCCAGCACGGTGTCCACACCGTGCTCGGCGGCGAGACGACGGAGGTCGTCCAGCTCGGACTGCTCCACCTCGGCGAGGAACTCGTCCCCGGCCTCGATCGCGCGGTGCAGGTCCTGCTCGGCGTTGGCTATGCGCTGCAGGATTCCGGCCTTGAAGGCGTCCATACGGGCCCCCTTACTGTGTCGGACGTGCACGGTCGTGCGCTCTCCGCCCCGAGGTGGGTGCAGCCGGTGAATGCGCCCGGGCCGACGGGTGGTGGATCTCCGGTCGGGCGCGGAGACGGCCCTTCGGCCGCTCCCGGTGACGTCCCAGCCCCAGGGCCGGCGCGGATGAACGCACGGCGGGTGGGTGCGATCGGCCAACAGCCAGATCGCGGGTGTGCAGCTGTCCTCCCCACCCCGAGGGCCGGGAAACCTCCGGACGGGAGAAAGTTGCCCGTGTCACAGTCCAAGCGGAGCGTTCCCGACACGAACGGTCACCGCCGCGGCGGCCGGCCCCTTGCCGGTCGGGCAGCTTATCGCTGCTTTACCGCAGGACCAGGCAGGATGGAGGCACCGTCGGAGCCGTGCGTCCGCTTCCGGGGCCGGCCTGGAGAAGGGACAACGACCGTGCGGGTTCTCGTCGTCGAGGACGAGCAGCTGCTTGCCGAGGCCGTCGCCACCGGCCTGCGCCGCGAGGCGATGGCCGTCGACGTGGTGTACGACGGGGAGGCCGCGCTCCAGCGCATCGCGGTCAACGACTACGACGTGGTCGTCCTGGACCGCGACCTCCCGCTGGTGCACGGCGACGACGTCTGCCGCAAGGTGGTCGAACAGGGCCTGGCCACCCGGGTGATCATGCTGACCGCCTCCGGCGACATCAGCGACCGGGTCGAGGGCCTGGAGATCGGCGCCGACGACTACCTTCCGAAGCCGTTCGCCTTCAGCGAACTCGTCGCCCGGGTAAGGGCGCTGGGCCGCCGGGCGACCATCCCGCTGCCCCCGGTGCTGGAGCGGGCCGGCATCTCGCTCGACCCCGGCCGGCGCGAGGTGATCCGCGAGGGACGCACCGTCCAGCTCGCCCCCAAGGAGTTCGCCGTCCTGGAGGTGCTGATGCGGGCCGGCGGCGCCGTCGTCTCGGCCGAGCAGCTCCTGGAGAAGGCCTGGGACGAGCACACCGACCCTTTCACCAACGTCGTGCGCGTCACCGTGATGACCCTGCGCCGCAAGCTCGGAGACCCGCCGGTGATCGTCACCGTGCCCGGTTCCGGCTACCGGATCTGACCACCGGAATCCGCCTCGGCGGATTCCGCATCGAAGAGGGGCCCGGCCCCCGGGAACCCGATCGCTGCAGCCCGATCCGCCGAGTCCGCCCCCGAGGATTCCCCGCCGTACCAGCGCCCGCCCCCGGCGGACGCCCGAGAGGACCATCATGACCACCCCGCCGAGCCCGGCCGGCGGGCCCTCCGGCGCGCCCGCCGGCGGCCCGCGCGCCGTCCCGCCCAAGCCCGTGCACCCGCCGCACCAGGCCCGGTCGCGCCAGACCGAGACCTACGTCCCCGGCGACGGCCTGCTCGCCTGGCTGCCCTTCCGCCCCACCATCCGGATGCGGCTCACCCTGCTGTACGGCGGGATGTTCCTGATGGCCGGCGTGGTGCTGCTGCTGGTGATGTACTTCTTCGTCCAGCAGTCGCTCCAGCAGGTCGGCCAGCCGCACCTGCTGCTCAACGGCATCCCCGTCCGGACGTCGGACAACCAGATCATCACCAGTCAGTCCGCGCTCGACCAGTGGCTGAACGACCAGCGGTCCTTCCAGGCCGGCCAGGCGCTCAACACCCTGCTGCGCAAGCTGCTCACGGTGCTCGTCTGCCTCGCCGTGATCGCCTTCGCGGCCGGCTACGCGATGGCCGGCCGGGTGCTGCGCCCGCTCGGCCGGATCACCCGCACCGCCCGTGACGTCGCCTCTTCCGACCTGCACCGCCGGATCGAGCTGGACGGGCCGGACGACGAGCTCAAGGAGCTCGCCGACACCTTCGACGACATGCTGGACCGGCTGGACCGCTCCTTCGACTCCCAGCGCCGCTTCGTCGCCAACGCCTCGCACGAGCTGCGCACCCCGCTGGCGATCAACCGCACCCTGCTGGAGGTCCAGCTCTCCGACCCGGCCGCCTCCCCCGACCTCCAGCAGCTCGGCAGGACCCTGCTGGCCACCAATGAGCGCAGCGAGCAGCTGGTGGAGGGCCTGCTGCTGCTCGCCCGCAGCGAGAACGAGCTCACCGACCGCCGCCCGGTGGAGTTGTCCGAGGTGGCCACCAGGGCGCTGGAGCAGACCCGCGGCGAGGCCGACAAGCGCGAGGTCGAGCTGCGTTCGAAGCTCGATCCGGCCGCGGTCGCGGGCAACGGCGTGCTGCTGGAGCGGCTCGCGTTGAACCTGCTGCAGAACGCCGTCCGCTACAACACCCCGGGCGGCTGGGTCGAGCTGGCCACCGCCACGGTGCCCGGCGGCGGCGAGCTGGTGGTCTCCAACACCGGCCCGGTGGTGCCCGGGTACGAGCTGGAGCACATCTTCGAGCCGTTCCGCCGGATCAAGGGCGCCGACCGCACCCGCAGCGACAAGGGGGTCGGGCTGGGCCTGTCCATCGTCCGCTCGGTGGTGCGGGCCCACGGCGGCACCATCGAGGCCACCCCGCGTGCCGGGGGCGGCCTCACCATGCGGGTGCGGATTCCCGCGCCGTGAGGACCCTTCTGCGCCGTTCCGCGCGGTAACGGCCCCGGGCGCCGGAGCGTTCCGTGGGCGACCGTTTCCAGCCGCCCCCGGCAGGCCTGTCAAGACGACATAAGGCCTGGCGGGGGCGGCTTGTCATTTCCGGCCCGAGCAACTTACGGTGTCGTAACCTACGCAACCGTAAGTGTGTCTGCCGGTCTGCCCCCGACGGCTCCGCACGACGCTTGCCCGCCCCACGCGCCCGTCCCGCGCGTATCCGTCCCCCAGGAGCACGATCGTGACCATCGCCCCTGTGCAGAGCAGCCCCTCGCTCGGATCGAGCGGCTGGACCGACACGCGACTGATCCTGGCCCTCGAAGAGGTCGTGGAGAAGGAGCTCAACCGCCACCTGGGCGTGGCCAAGGAGTGGATGCCGCACGAGTTCGTCCCGTGGAGCCAGGGCCGCGACTTCGACGGCGTGCTGGGCGGCGAGGCGTGGGACGTCGAGCAGTCGAAGGTGACCCCGCTCGGCCGGGTGTCGCTGGTCGTCAACCTGCTGACCGAGGACAACCTCCCCAGCTACCACCACGAGATCGCGACCATGTTCGGCCGCGAGGGCGCCTGGGGCACCTGGGTGCACCGCTGGACCGCCGAGGAGGGCCGGCACGGGATAGCCATCCGCGACTTCCTGCTCGCCACCCGGGCCGTCGACCCGGTGGAGCTGGAGCGGGCCCGGATGAACCACATGTCGGAGGGCTTCGAGTCCGACAACGCGCACAGCATGCTGCACTCGGTCGCGTACGTGGCCTTCCAGGAGCTGGCCACCCGCATCTCGCACCGCAACACCGGCAAGTTCGCCGGCGACCCGCTGTGCGACCAGCTGCTGGCGAAGATCGCCAACGACGAGAACCTGCACATGGTCTTCTACCGGAACCTGCTGAAGGCCGCCCTGGAGATCGCCCCGGACCAGGCCATGCGCGCCATCGCCGACGTGGTCACCAACTTCCGGATGCCCGGCCACGGGATCCCCGGTTTCGAGCGCGCCGCCGCGCAGATCGCCCTCGGCGGGGTGTACAACCTGCGCATCCACCACGACGACGTGCTGCAGCCGGTCCTGCGCCACCTGCGGGTGATGGAGTTCGGCGGTCTCGGCCCGGAGGGCTTGGTGGCACAGAACGAGCTGGGCGTCTTCCTGGACGGGCTGGACGCGCAGGCGCGCAAGTTCGAGGAGCGCCAGGCGGCGATCCTGGCGCGCCGGGAGGCCCGCCGGAACGCCGGCTGAGGCGCCTGCGGGGGCGCTCCCGCCGAGTGGTCGCGCCCCCCGATCCAGGGGGGCGGAGTGGGTGGATTTTCCGTGATTTGCCCCGGAAGATTCTGAATGTGACCAAGCTCACACCGTGTCGCTCCTTGATGTCGAGCAACCCCGGAGAGTGATCACCCGTTCGGGGTGCCGATCGCCGTCCGTGATCGGAATCCGGTCTGCGGGCGAACCGCAGGATTGGTCGGCCTCCCTGGTGGGCAAGGGATTTCGCGGACGCCGGTACGGCTCCCGCTCACTGTGAGTCGCCGGAAGGACGGGCACATGGTCGGTCGACGATGGCCCAGCGTGAGGCCTTCCGCGCCCCGAAGGATCACCCCAACGGAGCCCTGGCTGAGTGTCGATTGAGTAACGGGGCTTGAAGTAAGGCAAAATCTCCGCCTCGGGTCGGGCACAAGACCGACCCCCCATGCGTTACGTGCGCTGGAGATACCGCACACACCGCACAACCCGGAGGGGGAGAGCGAAAAATGGCAACCGACTACGACACCCCACGCAAGACCGACGACGAGCTCAACGAGGACAGCATCGAGGAGCTCAAGGCTCGTCGGAACGACAAGGGCGGCAGCTCGGTCGACGTCGACGAGTTCGACGCCGCCGAGGGCATGGAGCTCCCCGGCGCCGACCTCTCGAACGAGGAGCTCGCGGTTCGGGTGCTGCCGAAGCAGGCCGACGAGTTCACCTGCATGAGCTGCTTCCTGGTCCACCACCGCAGCCAGCTCTACAGCGAGAAGAACGGCAACCCGATCTGCCGGGACTGCGGCGCCTGAGCACCGCAGCGGACAGCGCCAGGCACCCGTGGCTCCCGCGGGACCGGCACAACGCTCCTTCCGGCCCCGGGCAGCGGGGCCGGACGGCAGGTCCGCGGACCGTCCTGAAGGGCGGACCCGGGAGGACGGAGTCGGCCGGCCGTGCGTCGGCCAGGACGAAGTCGTAGGGACGGTCCCGCAGCAGCGGAACCGTCCCTCTCGGTCTTTTCGGGGCCCTGTGGGCGCGCCTACGTGCGGGCGCCGCGCCGGGCCTCCTCCAGCGCCTCGGCCAGCTTCATCGGCGAGCGGGTCGACAGATAGAGGTAGGGCGTCGGGTCGGCCGGGTCGCTCACCTCGACCCGCAGCGCGGTCGGGACGTAGCTGCGCAGCAGCATGAAGGCGCGCGGATCGGCCTTCGGACCGCGCCAGGCCGCGGCCTCGGCGGGGCTCAGCGCCTGCGCGGCGCCCAGCGCGTCCACCGGGATCCGGGCCGGTCCGGCCACCAGCGAGCCCTGCACCACCCGGATCCGGGCCGAGCCGTAGCTGCTGATCGCCACCGCGCCGGCGGCGATGCCGACCACCAGGCCGACCAGCGCGGCAAGACCGCTGACCCGGATCAGGATCAGCGCGAGGGTCAGACCGACTGCGACCGGGAGCAGCCACCAGGAGCGCGGCACCGTGAGGCGTTCGTCGTACATGCCCTCCATTGTGGGCGCCCTGACGCCCGGCGCGGGACGCCACCCCCACGGGAGGCTTTGCTACCGCTGGGTAGGCTGCGAGCCGTGACCGGTACGACGACCCCCACCACCCCCACCGACCGGTCGGCGCCCGTGCTGCCGCCGACCCCGACCACCCCGACCACGCCGCCGCCGGACGCCGTGCTCCCGGAGCGCCATCCCCAGGCGCCCGCCCCCGGCACCCGCCTCGGCTCCCACTACGAGCACTGCTTCGGCTGCGGCCCCCAGCACCCCGGCGGCCTGCGGATCGACGCGGTCGCCGGCGAGGGCCTGGACGTCACGGCCGAGCTCACCGTCCGGGACGTCCACCAGGGCGGCCCCGGGCTGGCCCACGGCGGCCTGTTGACCACGGCGATGGACGAGACCCTCGGCACGCTCAACTGGCTGCTGCACGCACCCGCCGTGACCGGCCGGCTGGAGACCGACTTCCTCAGCCCGGTGCCCGTCGACTCGGTGCTGCACCTGCGCGCCTGGATCACCGGAGTGCACGGCCGCAAGATCTACAGCGCCGCCGAGGCACGGATCGGCGGCCCGGACGGACCGGTCGCCGTGCGGGCTCGGGCGCTCTTCATCCAGGTGAAGCTGGAACACTTCACCACGCACGGTCGTCCCGAGGACATCGAGAAGGTCCTCGACGACCCTGATCTGATGAAGCGCGCACGAGCCTTTGAGGTGAACCCTTGAGCGAGACCCCCCGCCCGCGGCTGGACGTCCTGATCAGGCGCATCGACCCCGAGCTGCCGCTGCCCGAGTACGCGCAGCCCGGGGACGCCGGTGCCGACCTGCGGACCACCGTCGACGCCGAGCTGGCCCCCGGAGAGCGGGCGGTGCTCCCCACCGGCGTCGCCATCGCGCTCCCCGACGGCTACGCGGCCTTCGTCCACCCGCGCTCCGGGCTGGCAGCTCGTTGCGGAGTTGCCCTCGTGAACGCCCCGGGGACGGTCGATGCCGGGTACCGTGGAGAGATCAAGGTGATCGTCGTCAATCTGGACCCGCGCGAGGGGGTCAGCTTCCGCCGAGGGGACCGGATCGCCCAGCTGGTCATCCAGCAGGTCGAGAAGGCCCGCTTCCACGAGGTGGCCGAGCTGCCTGGGTCGGCACGCGCCGAGGGCGGGTTCGGGTCGACCGGTGGCCACGCCGCGGTCTAGCATTCCCGCGGCCTCGCAGGAAGCCGAGCAGGTATTCGCATCGGTCTTGGACCGGGAAGGACAGTGACCGTGTTCCGTCGTCGCCAGAAGAGCGAGGACGCTGTCGAGCAGCTCGCCGACGACGCCATCAGCGCCGACGAGACGGCCGATGACGTCGAAGGTTCCGCCGAGAGCGAGAACGTGACCGAGCTGGACCCGGCCGACAAGGTCGGCCTGCCGCCGGCCCCGCGGCCGGACGGCCCGTGGGACCACAGTGAGCTGGAGACCCCGGAGGAGGGACGAGTCGACCTCGGGGGTCTGCTGGTTCCCGGTGTCGAGGGCATGGAGCTGCGGGTCGAGGTCGCCGGTGACGCGATCGTCGCGGCGACCCTCGTGCTCGGCAACAGCGCCATCCAGCTCCAGGCCTTCGCGGCCCCGAAGTCGGAGGGCATCTGGGGAGAGGTCCGCGAGGAGATCGCCAACGGCATCACCTCGCAGGGCGGCCTCGTCGAGGAGGAGGAAGGCCCGCTCGGCTGGCACCTCCGCGCCCAGGTCCCGGTGCAGCTCCCGGACGGCACCCAGGGCGTGCAGCTGGTGCGCTTCGTCGGGTGCGACGGCCCGCGCTGGTTCCTGCGCGGTGTGATCTCGGGCCAGGCCGCCGTGCAGCCCGAGATGGCCGGCATCCTGGAGCAGGTCTTCCGGCAGACCGTCGTCGTGCGCGGCGAGAGCCCGATGGCTCCGCGCGACCCGATCGTGCTGAAGCTTCCCGAGGATGCCCAGATGGTTGCCGACGGTGGTGGGGCGGCTGCCGCCGCCGGCGAGGGCGAGAGCCGCTACGGCTCGCTCGACCCGTTCGCCCGCGGCCCGGAGATCACCGAGGTCCGCTGACCCGCAGCGCGGCGCGTCGCATCGCCTCGCATCGCCTCGCATCGCCTCGCATCGCCTCGCATCGCCTCCGTCCGGAGCCCCGGGCGGAGGCGATTTGCATGTGGCGGGCCGGTACCCGTACAGTTCCGGAGTCGCCGCGGACGACCAGCTCGGCCGGGTCACCAGCGTCTGGC
>NZ_JBSFGK010000137.1:0-15545 GCF_053596495.1 Kitasatospora sp. NPDC001683 | reverse complement strand
ACGGTGTGGCCGGTCAGGTCGAGGTCGCCCGGCTCGCTCTCCCCGCTCGTCAGTGCGGCGATCCGGTCGCCCTCGACGGCCAGGCGGCCGCCCTCGACGACGCCACCGGGCAGGACCAGTCGGGCACCGGCCAGGGCAATGCGACCTGTGACGATCACGCTCGTCTCCACAATTGCTCAGAATTGCTCGAATGCCCAAAAGTATAAGCAACTATGAACAAGGTGTGGCCGATGCGGGTTGGGTCTTGCCGACGAGCGCGGACCCGTGCGGCGGCCAGGGGAGATCCCGCGTGGGAGGCGGCCCGTTCACGGTCACCGCCGCCCCTGCGCGGCCGGGGCGGGCTGCGGCGCAGGGGACCGCGCCGCGGCGAGCAGCCGATGGCCGAGGAGGGTGCAGCTGTGGCGCACCGCCCGACCGGCCCGTACCGTGCTCACCAGCCCGGCCCGCCGCAGCGCCCGGGCGTGCTCGGAGGCGCTGGCCACCGAGATGCCCAGCTCGCGGGCGAGTTGACTGGTGGTCGGCTCGCGCAGGGTCAGCCGCAGGACCGCCGAGCGGGTCCGGCCGAGCAGGGCTGCCACCGGTTCCTCCGGGGCCGCCCCCGGTGCCGGCGCCTCCTCGGGAAGGTGGGGCAGCAGGGTGAGCGCCGGGTAGACCAGCAGCAGCGGTCCGTCCGGCAGCGGGCCGCACAGTGGTTCCCCGGTCCACTGCGCGGACGGCAGCAGCAGGACGCCGCCGCCCTCCAGACGGAAGTCCAGCTGCCTGGAAACCGCGATCTCCAGCGTGCTGCCGTGCCATCGGCTGCCCGGATAGAGGCCGGCCAGCATCCCGCGCAGCCCCTGCTCGCGCTGCACCTGCCCGCGCCAGGCGAGGTCGATGTCGAAGCCGGTGCGCAGCCTCGGCCAGACCGCGTCGATCAGCGCCGAATGGGAGGCGCGCAGGCTGCTCTCCAGGTACCGCCAGGCCTGCCGATCACCGTTCGCCAGGCCCCGCATCAGCGGGGTGACGGGCAGCCCGTTGCGGCAGATGCGATCGAGCTCGCGGCGGACCAGCGCGTTGGTGGACGAACGCACCGACTCCAGCCCGTGCTCCAGGTCGACGCTGAGCGGATCGAGGAAGAACGGACCCGCGCCGGTCACCGGGACCAACTCGGTCAGCGGCACGACGGACCGGGCGGCCGTGGCACCGAGCAGGCGGGTCCGCCGGGCGAACGCCGGGTCCGCACCGGGCCGTTGCAGCATGGCGACGGCCAGCTCGAGCTCCATCAGCGGTGCCGGCCCGTCCGCGAACCGGGTGCCGAGCAGGTCCTCGGCCGTGAAGTGGATCCGCAGCACCACGCCCCGCCCTTCCCGCCCTTCCCACCCGGCCCGGCGTTCCCGGGCTTTCGGCTCAGGCCGAAAACCTCGCGTCGGCGCCGCCCCGGTCCGACGATACCCAGTGCACGGCCGCGGCGGCAGTGGGCTTCCGGGCGGCCGTTCCGGTCCCGATCCGACACCCAGGAGGCGTCCATGCGCATGCCGTCGTACCGCACCCGATCGGCCGCCCTTGCCGCGGCCCTGGCGACGGCCGTCCTCGTGCTGGCGTCCCCGGCGGCGCAGGCCGACGACGATGACGGCTGGCAGCCGTACCACGGCCAGGACTACGACGCGCCCGCCGGGACGCTCTGCCCGTTCCACCTGCACATCACCGACCTGCTCGACCAGGAGGAGACCAAGACCGTCGGCCGCTACCCGGACGGCTCTCCCGAGAAGGTCCTCTGGCGCGGGCCGCTGATCCTGCGCTACACCGACGTGGACACCGGCGCCCAGGTCGACCGCGACCAGAGCGGCCGGGCCACCGAGTACCGCCTGCCGGACGGCAGCACGCTGTGGGACGTCCCCCGGTCTTCGCACATCTCCGCCAAGGTCCACCCCGGCAACCCGTACCACGCGGTCGGCGACTACGTGTTCAGCGGCGGCGCGGTGCTGCTGGTGCACCCGGACCAGCAGGTCGAGGTGCTGGCCCAGCACCAGGTGGAGAACCTCTGCCAGACCCTCGCCTGACCGGCCCCCCGGGTCCCCCCGCAACAGGGGTGCGGGCGGACCCGGGGGCCCCGAGGGTCGGCACTGCGCCTCTCACCTGCACCAATCCGCCCTCTCGCCCCGCCCGACCCGCCGCTGATCCGCCGGGAACGCGGATCGCCGGTCGAGATCGGTCCGTTTGCCGTTGACAATGGGATTTGTCCCTCGTTGTTCTGGAGCAAGGCTGGGCCTGGCTTGGTCGACTTGCAGAGAAGTGCTGATGTGCCCGGGCGGCTTCCCGGTCCGAGGCGCAGCGGGCAAGGACGCCGAGAAGACGGCCGGCCGCAGGCGGGAAGGCCGAGGCGGCTGTTCAAGGACCTGCTGAGCCCGCGCAGCCTCGCCGGCCCGGTGTTCCTCCTGCAACTGGCGGTGATGCTGCTGATCATCGTCGCCGCGCTGGCGGCTCTCGTCGTCGGGGCCCGGCGCGACGACACGGCGGATGCCCAGGGCCGGACACTCGCCGCGGCGCAGGCGTTCGCGAACTCTCCGGGGATCCTGACGGCACTGAGCGGCCCCGACCCGACCGCAGCCCTGCAGCCGTCCGCCGAGGCGGCCCGGAAGGCCGCCGGAGTGGACGCCATCATCGTCTACGGGTTGGACGGGATCGCGCTCACCCACAGCGACCCGAACCAGATCGGGAAGCACGTCATCGGTCCCTACGCGCAGGCGGCGACCGGCAAGCCCTTCACCAGGACCTTCCGCGGGTCGCTGGGCCTCTCCGTGATCTCGGCGGTACCCGTCAAGGCCGCCGACGGCTCCGTCGTCGCCATCGTCGCCTCCCCGGTCACGGTCGAGAAGGTGCAGCACAGGGTGAACCAGCAGCTGCCGGTCCTGTTCGGCGGTGCCGCGGTGGCTCTTGCCATCGGCGCGGCCGGGGCGAGCCTGGTGAGCCGTCGGCTGCAGCGGCAGACCCATGGCCTGGGCCCGGCCGAGATGACCAGGATGTACGAGCACCACGACGCCGTGCTGCACGCCGTCCGGGAGGGCGTGGTGATCCTCGGCGAGGACGGCCGGCTGCTGCTGGCCAACGACGAGGCCGCCCGGTTGCTCGGCCTGCCCGTCGACTGCGAAGGCCGTTCGATCACCGAGCTGGGCCTGGGCCACCCGGCCGCCGAGCTGCTGGCCTCCGGGCGAGTGGTCACCGATGCCGTGGCCGGCTCCGCCGACCGCCTGCTCTCGGTGAACATCCGGGCCACCGACCGCAACGGGGGACCGCCCGGGCAGGTCGCGACCCTGCGCGACTCCACCGAGCTGCGCGCCCTGTCCGACAAGGCCGAGGCGGCCCGCGAGCGCCTCAACGTGCTGTACGAAGCCGGCAACACGATCGGCACCACACTCGACGTGGTGCGCACCGCCCAGGAACTCGCCGAGGCGGCCGTCCCGAGCTTCGCCGACTACGCCACCGTCGACCTCGCGGAGCCCGTTCTGCACGGCGACGAGCCCACCGGCACCCGGATCCTCCAACTGCAGCGCGCCGGGCTGAGCGGCGTCCACCCGGACACGCCGTTCCATCCCGTCGGTGCGACCATTCCGATCGTTCCCACCGCCCCGCTCGGCCGCAGCCCGCAGCCCGGACAGTCCGTGATCGAGGCGGATCTGACCAGCGCCGCCGTCCGGCACGGCGACGCCCCGGAGCGGGCCCGGCGCACGGTCGACCACGGCATCCACTCGCGGCTGAGCGTGCCGCTGCTCGCCCGGGGCCAGGTCCTCGGCGTGGCCGTCTTCTGGCGCGCGGCCTCACCGGAGCCCTTCGACGAGGACGACCTCTCGCTGGCCGAGGAGCTGGTCGCCCGGGCCGCCGTCTGCATCGACAACGCCCGCCGCTACACCCGCGAGCACCGGCTGGCCGTCACCCTCCAGCACAGCCTGCTACCCGGCGGACTGCCCGAGCAGAGCGCCCTGGACGTCGCCTACCGCTACCTGCCCGCCGAGGCCGGCGTGGGCGGCGACTGGTTCGACGTGATCCCGTTGCCCGGCGCCCGGGTCGCCCTGGTGGTGGGCGACGTGGTCGGCCACGGCCTGCACGCCGCCGCCACCATGGGCCAGCTGCGCACCGCCGTGCACAACTTCTCCTCCCTCGACCTGCCCCCGGACGAACTGCTCAGCCACCTGGACGACCTGGTCAACCAGATCGACCAGGACCGGGCGGCCAAGGACGGCGACGCCATCACCGGCGCGACCTGCCTGTACGCCATCTACGACCCGGTCACCCGGCGCTGCGCCATGGCCCGGGCCGGGCACCTGCTGCCGGCCCTGGTCCACCCGGACGGCTCGGTGGAGTTCCCCGAGTTGCCCGCCGGGCCGCCGCTCGGCCTGGTCGGTCTGCCGTTCGAGACCGCCGAACTACAGCTGCGGGAGGGCACCCGGCTGGTCCTCTACACCGACGGGCTGGTCGAGGACCGCTCCCGGGACATCGACGTCGGCCTCGAACTGCTGCGCACCACCCTCGGCCAGGGCGACCGCAGTCCCGACGCCACCTGCGAGGCGGTGCTGAACGCCCTGCTGCCGGCCAACCCGACCGACGACATCGCCCTGCTGGTCGCCCGGACCAGGGCGCTGCCCGCCGACCGGGTCGCCGTCTGGGACGTCCAGGCCGACCCGGCCGCCGTCGCCCGGATCCGGGTCGGCGTCGCGGAGCGGCTCACCGAGTGGGGGCTGGACGAGATGGCCTTCACCACCGAACTCATCGTCAGCGAGCTGGTCACCAACGCCATCCGGTACGCCATCGGTCCGATCCGGCTCCGGCTGCTCCGTGACCGCGCACTCATCTGCGAGGTCTCCGACGGCAGCAGCACCTCCCCGCACCTGCGGTACGCGGTCAGCACCGACGAGGGCGGGCGCGGGCTGTTCCTGGTCGCCCAGCTCTCCGAGCGCTGGGGCACCCGCTACACCCCCAACGGCAAAGTCATCTGGGCCGAACAGCACATCCACGAGAGCGACACCCCGGCAGTGGAAGGTCCCGGCGAGATCCCGCTCGTGACCACCGAAGGACGTCTGGAGCCATCGTGACCGCATCCCGTGCCCGAACGGCGACCGTCTCCGGCTGCCTGGTCCTCCTGGCCATGGGCCTGGGTGCGTGCGGCCACACACCGCCTGCCAAACCCAAGGACCCGTCGGTGGCCACTTCCGCGAAGGACGTGGGCGGCATGGACGCACTGACCGCCGCGGCGAAGAAGGAGGGCACGCTCAGGGCGATCGCGATCCCCCGCGACTGGGCCGGCTACGGCGGCCTGATCGACGGCTTCGAGAAGAAGTACGGGATCACGGTCACGGTCGACGATCCTCTGGGTCACAGCCAGGACGAGATCGACGCCATCAAGAAGAACGGGACCCAGCAGAGTGCCCCCGACGTCATCGACGTGGGGGACGCGTTCGCCCGGGCAGCGGGCCGGCAGAACCTGCTCGCGTCGTACAAGGTCGCCGCGTACCGCTCGATCCCGAGCAACCAGAAGGACCCCCAGGCCCGTTGGTCCGACAACTACGGGGGCTACATCTCCATCGGCTGCGACGCGAGCCGCGTCGAGGTCTGTCCCCAGACCTTCGCCGATCTACTGAAACCCGCTTACCGGGGCGAGGTCGCGCTCGAGGGCGACCCCACCCGCTCCGAGACCGGATTCGCCAGCGTGTACGCGGCGGCCCTGGCGAACGGCGGATCGTTCGACGACATCCAGCCCGGCCTCGACTTCTTCGCCAAGCTCAAGCAGGCGGGAAACCTCAACCCGGTCGATGCCACCTCGGCCACGGTCGCGAGCGGCCAGACGCCCATCAGCGTCAACTGGGACTTCGTCAACCTCAACTACACCGACCAGCTCCGCAGCAAAGGCGTCAACTGGCAGGTCTCGATCCCCTTCGACAGCAGCTTCGCCCAGTACTACGCGCTGGCGATCAACAAGGACGCCCCACATCCGGCGGCCGCCCGCCTGTGGCAGGAGTACCTCTTCAGCACCGAGGGTCAGAACCTCCGGCTCACCGGCTACGCCCGCCCGGTACTGCTCGACGCCATGAAGAAGGACGGCACCCTTGACGAGGCCGCCTTCGCGAGACTGCCGACGGTTGAGGGAACGCCCGAGTTCCCGACGGATGCGCAGACCGAGAAGGCGAAGCAGGTGGTCGCCGCGGGCTGGGCGAAGGCAGTCGCGAACGGCTGACGCCGGGGGCGTGTCCAGCCGACGGCGCCTCGACCGGATGAATCCGCCATGAATCACGACCGCGCCGACGGCGACCGACCGTCGGGAGCGGAAATCACGGAAACGTATGGCAAGTCATAGGCCATCGGGCCGTTGACCACGACCGACGCCCTGCCTACCGTTCTGAACACCCGGAACCCGCGGTCGGGCGAAGCCGATCGACCGGGTGCAAATCGCCGGCCGCCCGCCTCGACCGCCTCAGGCCCCACCGTCAGCGGCGCCTCCTACCCGGTCCAGCCGGTCAGTCCTACCAGCAGTGGACGCTCGACCCCGACGGCACCATCCGGGGCGTCCCCTCCGGTCTGTGCCTGGACCTCACCGGCGCCGCCACCGGCAACGGCACCCCGGTCCTCGCAATCTGCACCGTCGGCGCGAGCCGGCGCTGGTCCAAGGCCTGACCTCCGCTGCCAGACCCTCGCCTGACCGGCCACCCGGGTCCGCCCGCAGGAATTCGCCGTCGCCCTCCGCGAACGGCTGCCACGGGCTACGTCTGCCGCCCGTACCTGCGCGATGGTGCCTGACGTGAGAGAGGCCGGGATCGGTGTGAGACTGGGCACGGAAGGGGTGATCCCCGTGTCGGACCCACCGCACGCGTCCGCCGGTCCCGACACCGCTGTCGACGAGCGTCTGCTGGAAGAGCTGATCATCGAGGCGCAGACGGCCTTACCGGTCGAACTGCCCGCCCTGGCGAACCGGTGCGCCGAAGCCCTCGGCATGGACGCCGCGCTGATCTACCTCGTCGACCTGCAACAACGGCTGCTCGTCCCACTCGACGAGGCCTCGGAACCGCTGCCGGTGGACCGCTCGCCGGCCGGCTGGGCGTACCGCAGGGTCTCCCCGCAGGTGGCAGCCGACGACGGCGGCGTGATCGTCTGGATGCCGCTGGTCGACGGCGCGGAGCGGCTGGGCGTGCTGGCGGTGCGGACCGCCGCGCTCGACGGCGTGCGGATGCGCCGCAGCCGGATGCTGGGCCATTTCTTCGCCATGCTGATCACCTCCAAGCGCACCTACAGCGACTGGCTCGCCTCCCTCGCCCGCACCAGGACCATGGGGTTGCCCGCCGAGATGCTTCGGGCCTTCCTGCCGCCCCACACCGTGGGCAGCAGCCGGTGCGTCTCGACCGCGGTCCTGGAACCGGCGTACGACGTCGCCGGCGACGCCTTCGACCACTCGGTGATCAAGAACGTGCTGCACACCATGATCCTCGACTCCATGGGTCACGATCTGACCTCCGGACTGACCACCTCGGTCGCCATGGCGGCGGCGCGCAACGCGCGCCGTGCCGACCACACCCCGGCCGACGTCGTCGGTTCCGCCGACCAGGCGCTCGCCCGATGGCTGCCCGACCATTTCTGCACCGGCGTGCTGTGCAGGCTCGACGCGGAGACCGGGGTGCTGCACTGGATCAACTGCGGTCACCCACCGCCACTGCTGATCCGTGCCGACCGGGTGCTCCACGGAGCGCTGGACAGCCCCCCGCAGCCCCCGATCGGCCTGGCCGGCCAACTCGCCCCGGCAGCCCGGCAGGTCCACGAGACGACACTGGAACCGGGCGACCGCGTCCTGCTCTACACCGACGGCGTCGTGGAGGCACGCGACACGGGCGGTGCGGAGTTCGGTCTCGCCCAGTTCACCGACTTCATCATCCGCTCCTCCGCCGCCGGCCAGCGCCCGGCCGAGGTGCTGCGGCTGCTCATCCACGCCCTCCTCGACCACCAGCGCGACCGGCTGCGGGACGACGCGACCATCCTGATCTTCGAATGGCGCCCGCAGCACCCGTGACGCGCTGTCGCCCCCGCACGGCCGACCGCGAGAGGGCCCGCGCCACGCGGATCGCGCGGGCGCGGGCCCTCTCGGGTCATCCCAGTTGGTCCCTGTCCGGCCCCCGGGGTGAGGGGGAGGGTGGTCAAGGTCGCGGGTGTGTCGCCGGGCCGAGGGGTCGGCTCAGTACCAGTGGTGGGTCTGCCAGAAGGCCCAGGCGGCGTTCGGGCTGCCGTAGCGGGTGTTCATGTAGTCCAGCGCCCACTTGATCTGGGTGGCCGGGTTGGTCTTCCAGTCCGCGCCGGCCGAGGCCATCTTGGAGGCCGGCAGGGCCTGGCCGAGGCCGTAGGAGCCCGAGCTCGGGTTGGTCGCGGTGACGCTCCAGCCGGACTCGTGGGAGATGATCTGGCTGAACGAGGCCAGCTGGTCGGCCGGCACCACCTGGGCGGCGATGGCCTGCGGGGAGGCGTCCGCGGCCGAGGCGACGGCGGGCACCACGGCGGCACCCAGGGCGGTCAGGGCGGCGGCACCGGCGAAAACGGCGGCAGAGGTACGCATGCGGAGCTTGAAACTGGGCATGTAGAACAAGACCTCAATCGGGTTGGGCCGAGTCGCGCCCCGTGCTAGACCGTGGCCGGACAGGGGCCATGACGGTCGCGGGGCGTGACTTGGCGGTTAGCCGTTCACCGGCGGGACAGGAGCCGGTGTGGCTGGGTGCAGCAATTGTTGCCAGGTCGGATCCGTTGTCGACAAGACCCCTTTATTACGATCCGCCGTCGTATCCAAGGGGTTGGTCCGGCGTTGATCCGCAGGACTGATCGCACCGTCGGCAACCGTGCTGAGCTGGGAAAATGGCACGGTCAGGGGTGGCGGGTGGCGCCGGGAGTAGCCACTATCGCTCGTAGTGGACCCCTACAGGTGTGGCCGGGATCACTGTTTGTGTGGCGTTTTGACCGGTTTCTCCGTCGCTGACCGAGTTGTCACCCGTGCTCTGAGTGCCGGCGATCACCCCGGTTGAGACCCGCGTCACACGCCCGCCGCCTCGGCGAGAACAGGGAGACTCCCCGGGCGCGATCTCGGGGAAGCGCGCGCCCGGGGTCTCGGGGGAGGGCGGCTCAGGGCAGGTCGGCCCAGGGGGAGGGTCAGCCGTCGGAGCCGGCCGGGGTCGAGGTGCTGGTGATGCCCAGGGTCTTGTCGGCCGCCTGGGCGAACTCGTTGGTGAAGGTCTTGCCCAGGTCCACCGAGTCCACGTTCTTCACACCGACCAGCTTCTCGGTCGCCAGGACGTTCTTCGGGCCGTCGGCCGGCATGATGCCGTCCGGGAGGAACTGGCCCTTGTCCTGGGTCAGCGCGGTGACGTAGTCGTCCTTGGTCACCGCGCCGTTGGAGGTGAAGGCGGGCGGCAGCGCGTCGGCGATGTCGGCGGCGGAGTGGGTGTTGATCCACTGCATGGTGGCGACCAGAGCGGTGACCACCTTCTGGGCCGCGTCCTTGTGGGAGTTGACCCAGTCGGTCCGGGCGAGGACGCTCGCGGACGGCCAGAGGCCGCCCACGGCCGCCTTGGCGCCGTCGGTGGTGGCCAGGTCGACCGCCGAGTAGCCGATGCCCCTCTTCTGAATGGCCGTCACCGTGGGCTGGGTGGTCATCACGCAGGCCGCCTTGCCGTTCTGCAGCGCGGCGATCGCCGTCGCGCCGGCGCCGACGCCGATCCGGTGGTACTGGTCGGTGCTGAGCTTGTTCTGGGCCGCGATGAACTCGGTGAGGGTGTCGGTGCCCGAGCCCAGGTCGGTGACACCGAGGGTCTTGCCCGCGAAGTCCGCCGGCGAGTGGACGCCACTGTTGTTGGCGCACATCTCTCTCTCGCCCGGCGCGCCGGACAACTGGACGATGCCCTCGACCGCCTTGCCCTTCGACGCGAAGTCGATGGTGTGGATGTACCAGGCACCCGCCATGTCGACCTGGCCGGAGGCCATCGCGTCCTCGGCGCCGACCGCGTCGGACTCGGTGCTGAGCACCACCTTGACGCCGTACTTCTGGTAGAAGCCGAGCTGCTGGGCGAGCTGGAACGGCAGGTAGATCTGCTTGTCGATACCGCCGACCATGATCTTCACGGTCGGGGTGCCGCCGGCGTCCGAGCTGTTCTCGGAGCCGCTGGAGGAGCAGGCGGTGAGGGTGAGACCGAGGGTGAGGGCGCCGACGACGGTGCCGGTGAGAGTCCGCTTGAACATGGCTGTCCCTTCGGGGAGGTACTGCGTGGGGGATGACGCGGAGTGGCGAGCTGCGGTGAGCCGTGGCGAACCGTTGCGGGACTAGATGACCGCGCTCTCGGACGGGGACGGCGGACGCCACGAGAGCAGCCGTCGCTCCAGCTTGGTGATCAGCCACTCGGCGATCAGGACGATGACCGCGATGACGGCCATGGTGGCGAACACGCCGTCGGGGTCGAACTGGTTCTGAGCGGTCTTGATGACGAGGCCGAGGCCGGCCTGCGCGCCGAGCACCTCGCCGACCAGCGCACCGACGATGGCGAACCCGAAGGCGGTGTGCAGGCTGGCGGTGATCCAGGTGAGCGCCGAGGGCAGCACCACGTGGCGCACGATCTGCAGCGGCGAGGCGCCCAGCACCCGGGCGTTGTTGAGGATGTTCCGGTCGACTTCCCGGACGCCCTGGAAGGCGTTGAAGAAGACCACGAAGAACACCAGCACCGCCGCGAGCAGGACCTTCGGCGTCTCACCGAGGCCGAACGCGACCAGGAAGATCGATCCGAGCACGATCCGCGGAACCGCGTTCACGATCTTGATGTACGGGCTCAACACGTCGGAGAGGAACCGGTTCTGACCGAGCAGGACACCGAGGACGACTCCCGCGACCGTGCCGATGGCGAATCCGAAGACCGCCTCCCGGAGCGTGGTCCCGATCTGCGTCCAGTACGAGCCGAACTCGGTGGCCTGCTCTCCCTTGGTGAAGTAGTCGACCAGGCGCTGGGCGATGCCGCTGGGCTGCCCGTAGAAGAACGGGTCGAGCCACTTCCAGGTGGTGACCAGCTGCCAGCCGCCGATCACGAGGACGGCCAGGCCCAACTGGGCCGTCAGGACCAGCAGCTTGCGCTTGCGGACCGCGCGCTTGCCGACCTTCGCGGGCGTGGCGTCCGTGGCCGGGGTCCCGGCCCCGGCCAGGGTCTTGGTGTCGGCCGGGGTAGTGGAGGAGACGCTGCTCATGACTTCTTCTCTCCCGTCGTGTCGGCGTAGGCGCGCTCGACCTCCTCGCGGAGCGAGGCCCAGATCTGGTGGTGGAGTTCGAGGAACCGGGGCTGGAAACGGATGTCCTGCACCGCGCCGCGCGGACGCGGCAGGTCGATCTCGTGGACCGCCTTGATCGAGCCCGGACGGGAGGTCATCACCACCACCCGGTCGGCGAGGGCCACGGCCTCCTCCAGGTCGTGGGTGATGAAGATGACCGAAGGACGCAGCTGCTCCCACAGGCCCAGCAGCTCGTTCTGCATGATCGCTTTGGTCTGGACGTCCAGGGCGCCGAACGGCTCGTCCATCAGCAGGATCTTCGGCTCGTTGATCAGTGCGGCGGCCATCGCGACACGCTTGCGCATGCCGCCGGAGAGCTGGTGCGGGTGGTGGTCCTCGAACCCGGCGAGGCCGACCCGGCGCAGCCAGTCCCGGGCGGCGGCGTTGGCCTTGGCCTTCCCCACACCCTTGAACACGGGGCCCATCGCCACGTTGCCCAGCACGGTCTTCCAGGGGAGCAGCGCGTCCGCCTGGAACATGAAGCTGATGCCGTCCGTGATGCCGTTGACCTCCTGGCCGCCGACCCTGACCGAGCCCTCGCTCGGGCGGTCCAGGCCGGACACCATGCTCAGGGTGGTCGACTTGCCGCAGCCGGTCGGCCCGACGACCGCGCAGAACTGTCCCGGCTCGACGGTGAAGCTCACCTCACGAGTCGCCGTGAAGGCCTCACCGCTCGGGGTCAGGAACCGCTTGGTCACCCCCGAGATCTCGATCCGGGCGTCCTCCCGGACGGTTCGTCCTGCGGCCGGGCCCGTCGCGGCGTCGTCTCGCGCAGCCATCGAATCCGCCTCCTTGGTTTCCTCTGCCACCCCTTCCGTGTTTCCGGGGTGTTGCGTGGTGCCGAGAAGATAGGGCGGCCGTACGGGGCGGCGGGAGTCTTGCGAACGTTGCGCGGATTCATTGCATTGCGGTGAGTTCTGCTCGTTCTGCGCACGGGCACAGGGCTGGGCAAACCGGGTTTCACCAGGCACACTCGCCTACACGCGCGCCGGGTCGGAAGAGCTCGGCGAAGGGAGTGTGATCGGTACGGAGGTGGCCGGATGGCCCGACGACGTGGCCAGGGCAGGAAGCTCTCGGCCCGCATCCTGGTCAGCCAGCTGCTCATCCTGGCCATCACCAGCGCCATCGGCTTCGTCCTGCTCACCTACGCGCAGCGCGACGAACTCGACCACGAGTACCAGCACCGCGCGCTCGCCATCGCCCGGACCGCCGCCGGCGACCCCCAGATCGTCCAGGCCATGGCCGACGGCACCGGCGGGGACGTCGTCCAGACGGTCGCCAGCCGGATCGAGAGGGCCTCCGGGGCGACCTACGTGGTGGTCATCGGCCTGAACCACATCCGGTACTCCCACCCGTTCCCCGATCTCATCGGCAAGGCCGTGGAGGAGCCGATCGCCGTCCTCGACGGCCGCACCTACACCGGCATGGACAACGGTGCGACCGGCCGTTCCGCCAACGCCAAGGTCCCGCTGCGCGGTTCCGCCGGAGAGGTGATCGGCGAGGTGTCCGTCGGCATCGCCGAGAAGCAGGCGGTAGGCCAACTCGTCCGGGAACTCCCCACCTTCGGCCTCTTCGCGGCAGCCGCCCTCGCGGTCGGCTCGATCGCCTCGTACGTCCTGGCCCGGCGGCTCAAACGGAGCACCTTCGGACTGGAACTGGAGGAGATCGCCGGGCTGCTCCAGGACCGCGAGGCGATGCTGCACGGCATCAAGGAGGGTGTGATCGCCTTCGACCCGCAGGGCAGGATCAGCGTGGTCAACGACGAGGCCCGCCAGCTGCTCGGCCTCGGCACCGCCCTGGGCTCCCGGCTCGACGAGGTCCTCCCCGACGGCCGGCTGCGCCGGGCGCTGGACGGCAGTCTGGAGGGCGTCGACCTGACCGTGCTGACCGACAGCCACTGCCTGGCCGTCAACCGGATGCCGGTCGTGCTGCACGGCCGCGAACTCGGCGCGGTCGTCACCGTCCGCGACCGGACCGAGCTGGTCGGCCTGCTGCGCGAGCTGGACTCCGTCCGCGGCCTCACCGACGCGCTCCGTGCCCAGCAGCACGAGTTCGCCAACCGGATGCACACCCTCGCCGGCCTGCTCGAACTCGGCGACCACGAGGCCGCCCTGGAGTACGCCGTCGAGCTCAGCCACGGTGAACCGGCCCTGACCGAAGCCGTCCGGGACCGGATCGCCAACCCCTTCATGGTCGGACTGATCGTCGCCAAGACCGCCGTCGCCGCCGAACGCGGGGTACGGATCCGCTTGAGCGAGGACTCCCGGCTCACCGAGCAGCCCGGCCACCTCAAGCGGCTGCTCACCATCGTCGGCAACCTGCTGGACAACGCGGTGGAGGCGGTCGGCAGCGGCGGGGAGGTCATCCTCGCGCTGGCCGAGGAGGAACACGCCATCACCCTCCGGGTCGCCGACAACGGCCCCGGCATCCCGTCCGGCGCCGCCGATTCGATCTTCGAGGACGGCTGGTCCACCAGCCCCGACCGGGGTACCGCCCGGCGCGGCCTCGGACTGGCCCTGGTCCACCGGCTGGTGCAGCGGCACGGTGGCACCATCACCGTCAGTCAAGGGCCGGGCGCGGTGTTCACCGTCGTCCTGCCCCTGCCGGACAACGACCCGGCACCCCTCGGCGCGGTCTTCACGGTTGCGCCCGCAGTACTGGAAGGTGCGCTGTGATCAGGACACTGGTGGTCGACGACGACTTCCGGGTGAGCGCCATCCACTCCGCCTACGTGCGCCGGGTGGACGGCTTCGAGGTGGTCGGCCAGGCCGGCTCGGTGGCGGCTGCCACGGCCGCCGTCCGGGAGTTGCGCCCCGACCTGCTACTGCTCGACCTCTACCTGCCCGACGGCAGCGGCCTCGACCTGCTGCGCCGACTGGTGGCCGAGGAGACCGGGCCGAGGCCCGACGCTCTGATGATCACCGCGGCCAGCGACGTCGCCTCGGTCCGCTCCGCGATGCAGCTCGGCGCCACCGGCTACCTGGTCAAGCCGTTCGGCTTCGCCGCCCTGGAGGAGCGCCTCGGCGCCTACCGGGAGCTGCGCGACCGGGTGGACGCCCTCGAACCCGGTGCGGACACGGCCCAGGCCGAGGTCGACGCGCTGTTCAGCGCCGCTCGCCCCAGCACGCTGCCCACCGTGTCCGCCAAGGGACACTCGGCGCCCACACTCGCACTGATCCTGGCCGCACTGCGCGGCGCTGGCTGCGACCTCTCCGCAGCCCAGGTCGGCCAGCAGACCGGGGTGTCCCGCGCCACCGCGCAGCGCTACCTCTCGTACCTGGTCCGGGAGCGGCTGGTGCGGCTGGAGCTCAAGTACGGCACCACCGGCCGCCCGGAGCACCGTTACCGGACGACCTGACGAGCATCCGGACGTCCCTGCGGGAAGGTTCGGCACCGCCTCGCCGCAGCTCCTCAGGTGGGGCGGCGCGCTGACCGGCTTCGGGCATGCGTACCTCCGGGCGGGGTGGCAGCGTGGAGGTGAGACCCGGATTCGCGGGGACGGCCTGCATGGACATGGTGGACAGCGCCACTGGGGGGACGGAACCCGGTGGACCGCGGGAGCACCGATCCACCAGAGGTCGGCTGCGCTCGCGGCCGTGGGCGCGCAGTGTCGCCGGGCAGGTGTTCCTGTGGCTGCTGGCCGTCGTGGTGCTGCTGGCCGGCGCCGGGCTGGCGGCGCTCATCCTGCAGGCCCGCGGCTACGCGACGCATGATGCCGTGCACCGCACGCGCGCCGCGGCCGTCACCTTGGCGCAGGTCCCCACGGTGGTGAACGCGCTGGACAGCGCCGACCCGACCGCGGTGCTGCAGCCGCTGGCCCTGGACGTCGGCGAAAAGGGCGGCTTCGACTACGTCGTGATCGCCGGCCCCGACGGAACCCGCTACGCCCAGACCGCCCAACCCGAGCTGATCGGAAAGCACCTCATCGGCCCGTACCAGCCGGCCCTCAAGGGGCCGATCACCATCAGCTTCACCGCGCCCATCGGACGGGTCGTGGAGAGCAGCGCGCCGGCCACCAGGCCGGACGGCTCGGTCGCCGGCCTGGTCCAGGTCGGCTACACCGTCGCGCACGCGGGCAGCGCGGTGGGCCGGCAGTTGCCGGTCCTGTTCCTCGGCACGGCCGCCGCGCTCGCCGTGGGCACCGGCGGGGCGGTGCTGGTGCGGCGGCGGCTGCGCCGCCAGACCCACGGCCTGGGCCCGGCCGAGATGACGCGGATGTACGAGCACCACGACGCGGTGCT
>NZ_JBSFGK010000136.1:0-15745 GCF_053596495.1 Kitasatospora sp. NPDC001683 | reverse complement strand
GTCCCAGTCCACGTGCGAGGTCGGCTCATCCAGATGCAACGACCGCGGCAACACACCGTGCCGCATCGCCATCACCATCTTGATCACACCCGCCACACCGGCGGCCGCCTGGGTGTGCCCGATGTTCGACTTCACCGAGCCGAGGTAGAGCGGCTGACCGGTCGAGCGGTCCCCTCCGTACGTCGCCAGCAGGGCTTCCGCCTCGATCGGGTCCCCGAGCCTCGTGCCCGTCCCGTGCGCCTCCACCGCGTCGACCTCGTGCGCCGCGAGCCCCGCCGACGCCAACGCCGCCCGGATCACCCGCTCCTGCGAAGGCCCGTTCGGCGCCGTCAACCCATTGCTCGCACCGTCCTGATTGACCGCACTGCCCCGCACCACCGCCAGCACCTGATGCCCGTTGCGCCGCGCATCCGAAAGACGCTCCACGAGCAGCACACCGACACCCTCGGACCAGCCCGTCCCGTCCGCATCGGCCGAGAACGACTTGCACCGCCCGTCCGGCGCCAGCCCGCCCTGCCGGGAGAACTCCACGAACATCCCGGGCGAGGACATCACCGTCACCCCGCCCACGACGCCCAGCGAGCACTCCCCGTTGCGCAGCGCCTGCGCCGCCAGGTGCAGCGCGACCAGCGAGGACGAGCACGCCGTGTCCACCGTCAGCGCCGGCCCGGTGAACCCGAAGGCGTACGCGATCCGGCCGGACATCACACTGGGCGAACCGCCGGTCAACAGGAAGCCGTTGAGGCTGTCGGGTGCCGCGTGCCGGCGCGGGCCGTACTCCTCGGCGGTGGCGCCGACGTAGACGCCGGTCTGGCTGCCGCGCAGCGACTGCGGGTCGATGCCCGCGTGCTCGAAGGCCTCCCAGGTGGTTTCGAGCAGCAGCCGCTGCTGCGGGTCCATGCCGAGCGCCTCGCGCGGCGAGATGCCGAAGAAGTCCGCGTCGAACCAGGTCGCGGTGGACAGGAACCCGCCGTGCCGGACCGGGCCGGGCGCCCATCCCCGGTCGGTCGGGAAGGCGGAGACGACGTCCCGCTCGCCCGCGATCAGGTCCCACAGTTCCTCCGGCGATCCGGCCCCGCCGGGGAACCGGCAGCCGATGCCGACGATCGCGATCGGGTCGTCGTCCGCCGTTCCCGGAGCCGCCGTTCCCGGAGCCGCCGCACCCGCCGCCTCCGCCGAGGCCTCCGCCGTTCCGAGCGAGCGGTACAGGTGCTCGGCGAGTCGGCGCGGTGTCGGGTGGTCGAAGACCAGGCCCGCGCGCAGCGGGATCCCGGTCCGGGTGACGAGCGCGTCGCGCAGTTCGACCGAGGTCACCGAGGTGAGGCCGAGGTCGCGGAAGGTGCTGTCGGCGTCGAGCTGCGCGGCGTCGGTGTCGAGGACCCGCGCGAGGGTCCGGTTCACCAGTTCGGTGACCTCTGCCTCGGGGTCGGGCAGTTCGGCCAGCTGCCGCCGGAGCGCGTCGGCCCGGCTGGGCTCGTGCGCGGGCCCGTCGGCGCGCGGGACGCCGAGCCAGTGCCGCTCACGCTGGAACGCGTACGTGGGCAGCGGGATCCGGCGGGCGCCGGTGCCTTCGAACAGCCGCGGCCAGTCCACCTCGACGCCGTGCGCGTAGAGCCGGCCGAGGGCGGTCAGCAGTTGGACGGGCTCACCGCGTCCGGCCCGGAGCGTGGCCGCCGCCGGCACGTCGGGCCGGGTGTCGGCGATCGCCCCGGTCAGGGCGGCGTCGGGGCCGACCTCCAGGAGGACGGTCGCGTCGGCGGCGCGGACCGCGTCCGCGAACCGGACCGGCCGGCGCACGTTGCGCGCCCAGTAGTCCGGCGAGGCGATTTCCTCCGCGGTGAGCGGCAGGCCGGTGACGGTGGAGACCATCGGCACGCGCGGCGGGTGGAACGGCAGTTCCGCCACGACCCGCCGGAACTCTGGCAGCATCGGGTCCATCTGCGGCGAGTGGAAGGCATGGCTGACGGTGAGCCGCTTCACCCGCCGACCGCGGTCGCGCAGCTGTTCGGCGATCTCCGCGACGACCGTGGAGTCGCCGGAGAGCACCACCGAGGTCGGACCGTTGACGGCGGCGATGTCGGCGAGCTCGGCGACGTCGGCGGAGGGGGAACGCTCGTCGAGCAGGGCACGGACCTCGTCCTCCGAGGCCTCGACGGCGACCATGGCCGCGCGGTCCGCCGGCAGCGCCTGCATCAGGGTGGCGCGGGCCGCCACCAGCGCGCAGGCGTCCGGCAGTTCGAGTGCGCCGGCCAGGTGCGCGGCCGCGACCTCGCCGACGGAGTGACCGATCACCACGTCGGGGCGCACGCCCCAGGCCTCCAGCAGCCGGGCCAGGGCGACCTCGACGGCGAACAGGGCCGGCTGGGTCCGGCCGGTCAGGTCGAGCCCCTCACCCGAGTCGATCGTCTCGGCGAGCGAGCCGCCGAGCAGCGGGTCCAGGTGGCGGCAGACCTCCGCGAAGGCGTGTGCGAACTCCGGGTAGGCGGCGCGCAGTTCGCGCCCCATCGCGACGCGCTGCGCGCCCTGGCCGGTGAAGACCAGGCCGAGGCGCGGCCGCTGCCCGGCGGGCGTTCCGGAGGCGGCCACGTCGCGCAGGGCGGCGAACAGCTCGTCGGCGTCCGTGCCGACGACGACCGCGCGGTGGGCGTGGACGGCGCGGGCGGTGACCAGCGAGTGGCCGATGTCCACCGGGTCCGCGCCGGTCAGCGCGCCGAGCCGCCGCGCCTGGGCGCGCAGCGCGGCCGGGGTGTGGCCGCTGAGCACCCAGGGCACGGCGGGCATCGCCGCGGTGGGGCCGGACGGCTCGACCGGGGTGCGCCCTTCGGCCAGCACCAGGTGACAGTTGGTGCCGCCCATCCCGAAGGAGCTGACGCCGGCCACCAGGGTCCGGTCGGGGCGGGGCCAGGCGCGCAGCTCGGTCGCCACGTCCAGCCGCAGGTCCACGAGCGGGATCCGCGGGTTGGGCAGTTCGTGGTGCAGGGTGGCCGGGATCTCGCGGTGGCGCAGCGCGAGGACCGTCTTGACCAGACCGGCGATCCCGGCGGCCCCTTCGAGGTGGCCGATGTTGGTCTTCACCGAGCCGACCACGAGCGGGGGTTCGTCCATCGAGCGCCCGGCGAGTCCGGCACCGAGCGCGGCGGCCTCGACGGGGTCGCCGACGGGGGTGCCGGTGCCGTGCAGTTCGACGTACTGGAGGTCGGCGGGGCCGATGCCGGCGGCCCGGTGGGCGGCGGCGAGCACGGCCTGCTGGGCGGCGGCGCTGGGGGTGGTCAGGCTGTCCTCGCCGCCGTGGTTGACCGCCCCGCCGAGGATGGTCGCCAGTACGGTGTCACCGTCGGCGAGCGCCGCGGCCAGCGGCTTCAGCAGGACGGCGGCGGCGCCCTCGCCGCGGACGAAGCCGTTGGCCCGGGCGTCGAAGGTGCGGCAGACGCCGTCGGGCGACAGTCCGCCCCAGGCGGCGAGCAGTTCCTCGTTCTCGGGGCCGAGCAGCAGGTTGACCCCGGCCGCGACGGCGAGTTCGGACTCGCCGCGCCGCAGGCTCTCGCAGGCCAGGTGGACGGCGACCAGGGAGGAGGACTGGCCGGTGTCCACGACCAGGCTGGGGCCGCCCGCGCCGAGGAAGTGGGAGAGCCGGTTGGCGATGACGCTGCGGTGGACCCCGACGGCGGTGTGCCGGTCGTAGCCCTCGGGGCCGGTCCGGCGGCTCAACTCGCCGTACTCGTCCCAGATCGCGCCGACGAAGACGCCGAGCCGACCGGTCTGCGAGGGGCGGACGCCGGCGTTCTCCAGTGCCTCCCAGCCGACTTCGAGGACGAGCCGCTGCTGCGGGTCGGTCGCGTCGGCCTCCTCCGCGGTCATCCCGAAGAACGCGGCGTCGAACCGGTCGACCTGGTCCAGGTAGCCGCCCCGGGCACGGCCGGTCGCAGTCCCCGCCCGGTCGGCGGGCGCCTCGGTGACGGCGTCGGTGCCGGTGCGCAGCAGCTTCCAGAACTCCTCGACGCCGTCCGCGCCGGGAAAACGGCAGGACAGCCCGATGACGGCGATCACGCCGTCCGTCGCTTCGAAATCACCAACGGAGCCGTTCATGGCTCTCCCATCGTCGATTTGTTCGGGACAATGGCCGCGCAAGGACGATCAGATTTCGATGCTAGCCAGGGCGCCCCACCGACGGCTCCCCTGGACGGCCCCTACCGCGCCCCCGAAGAACCCCTACCGGGAGGGGGTCCGAATTTCGCCAGGTGGGCGCGGATTCCGCCATTCCCGGGATTGTCCGCGAGCCTGGAAAAAACGAATGCGCCCGGTCCTGGAAAGGACCGGGCGCATTCGCTCCGGGGGGATCGCGGTGTGTTTCTTAGGCGGCCACCGCACCGCCCGTCGGATTACGGGACCAGGATCACCTTGCCCGTGGTGACGCGCTCCTCGAAGGCCCGGTGGGCCTCGGCGGCCTCGGCCAGCGGGAACACCGGCCCGAGGACCGGCTTGATGCTGCCGGCCGCGGCGAGCTCGAAGGCGGTCCGGCGCAGCCGGAACCCGTACTCGGGCTGGATGAAGACGCGCGGGCCGAAGCCGGTGACGCTGACGCCGCGCACGTAGACCTGCTCCGGGTCGAACTGCGGGACCTTGCCGCTGGCGGTGCCGAAGACGACCATCCGGCCGAAGGCCATCGCCAGCAGGTCGAAGGCGGCCTGGGAGACCTCGCCGCCGACCGAGTCGAGGACGACCTGGACGCCGGCCGGAGCGACCTCGCGAACGCGCTGCGCCCAGTCGGCCTCGGTGTAGTCGAAGGCGTGGTCCGCGCCGAGCTCGCGGGCGAGGGCCAGCTTCTTCTCGCCGCGCGCCAGGGCGATCACCTCGGCACCGGCGTTCTTGGCCAGCTGCACCAGCAGGCTGCCGACGCCGCCGGCGGCGGCCTCGACCAGCACGACGTCCTTCGGCTGGATGTCGGCGACCTCGGCGACGCCGACCGCCACGACGCCCTGTCCGTACAGCGCCAGCGCCTCGTGCTCGGAGAGTCCCTCGGGGAGGGCCTGGGCCACGGCGACGGGCAGGACGGCCAGCTCGGAGTAGCCGCCGGCGGTCGGGGAGACGCCGACCACCTTCCGGCCGACCCACTCGTCGCCCACGCCCTCGCCGACCTTGACCACGGTACCGGCGACCTCGAAGCCAAGGGCGTGCGGCAGCGGCGGGTCCGGGAACCAGGCGAACTGCTCCATCACGCCGCCCCGGATCTGGATCTCGGCGTAGCTGATGCCCGCCGCGCTCACCTGGACCAACAGCTGGCCCTCACCCGGCTCCGGGTTCGGGACGTCGTCGACCTTGAGGACCTCCGGCGGCCCGTAGTCGTGGAACCGAACAGAACGCATGTGCGCATCTCCTTGCCTCTGCAAGCCTGATCTCACCATATCCGGACCGCTGGTCCGCTTGGCTGCGATAGCGTAGCCCTCGATCACCGCACGATGTCAAGGGAGCACAAGTGACCGTCAGGGAGCGCGCGGACGCCGCGCACAACCGGCGCAAGATCCTCGTCACCGCTCAGCAGCTGTTCCAGGACAGCGGCGTCGACCACGTCTCCATGGACGACATCGCCGAGGCGGCGGGCGTCGGCAAGGGCACCCTCTTCCGGCGCTTCGGCAACCGCGAGGGCCTGATCGGGGCACTGTTCCAGCAGCTCACGGAGGACTGGCAGCAGCAGGCCCTGGACCAGCTGGCCGACCCCGGGGAGGACCCGCGGGAGCGGGTACTGGGCTTCGTCGCCAGCCTGTTCGACGACATCGTGGTCCCCGGCCGCCCGCTGCTGCGAGCGCTGGAACGCGACTCCGGCGGCTCGCACGCCAACCTGGAGCGCTACCTGCTCTGGCAGGGCCGGCTCGCCCGGGCCATCGCCGAGGCCCGTCCGGACGCCGACGCCGACTTCCTGGCCCACGCGATCCTGGGCGTGCTCCGCGCCGACTTCGTCGACCTGCTGGTCGGCACCGGCATGGGCATCGACGCCGTGCGCACCGGCGTGCTGACGCTGACCGCCTCGATCCTCACCGCCGCGCCCGAGACCGGCTGACCCGCGCGCGCCAGGGCGTGACGGCGCCGAGCGGGGCCCGGCCCGCCCGATCCGCCCGGCGCCGTCACCAGGCCGGCGGGAAGGCGTCCACCACCTGGCCGGAGACGTGCCGCGACTCCTCGGAGAGCAGGAACCGGGCGAGCGGAAGGTTGTCGCGCACCTGCGGCAGCGCCGGGTAGGGCTCCGGCCGCCCGAGCGCCGACGCCTTGCGGTCGAGGAAGTCCCGGGACAGCGCCGTCTCCGCGACGATGCCCAGCGCGTTGGCCCGCACGCCCGTCCCGGTCAGCTCCTTGGCGAGCGTGCGCACGTAGTGCTCCAGCGCGGCCTTGGCCGACGCGTAGGCGCCGAGCATCTCCACCGGGAAGCGCGCGCTGTGCGAGCCGAGGGCCAGCACGCTGCCCCGCCCGGCCGCGCGCATCGCCGGCACGGCGTACCGCAGGCAGCGGACGAACCCGAAGAAGGTCGCGTCGAAGACCCGGGCCAGCTCGTCCGGCCCGACCTCCCAGCCGTACCCCACCGCCGACGCGTCGCCCGCGCTGTAGACCAGGCCGTACGGCGCCGGCGACACGCTCGCCGCGTACCCGAAGAAGTCCGCGACGCTCTGCTCGTCGGCCACGTCGACCTGCCGGTAGAGCACCCCGCCGCCGGACTCCCGGGCACTGCGGGCACCCGCGACCACCGTCCGCCCGGCGGCCGCGAGGTCCTCGGCCAGCGCGGCGCCGAAGCCGCTGCTCGCCCCGATGATGACGACTGCGGATTCTTCCACTGAGACTCCCGGGATTCTGCCGTGGTACCCCACCGGCCATTTCCGCCGCGCACGGTCGGTACCGATTCTGACCCGCCGGACCGGGCCACAATCGCCGGGGCGTCCGGAACAGGGGTTCTTTAGGGGGCCCGCCGTCCGCGCACCCGATTACGCTGTCGTCCCGCCCACCCTCGACGGGTCGACGCCCGCGGCCTTCCGCGATTTCCACCATTCGCACCCCCCGAACCCCGAGAGAAGGTTTCCGTGATATTCGACGACCTCTATCTGGACGGCATCGCCGCCTGCATTCCGGACCGCGTCACCCTTACCGAGGCGGTCGAGCTGGGGCTCTGTGAAGCGGACGACGTGGCGGGGATGGACTGGCTCTCGGTGGCCCTCGCCGGCGACGTCGCCGCGCCCGACATGGCGGTCCGGGCCGGGCTGGAAGCGCTGGCGATGTCCCGCCACCCCGCCGCCGACTTCGCCATCCTGATGCACGCCACCTGCACCTACCAGGGCCCCGACATCTGGTCCTCCTCGCACTACGTGCAGCGGCACACCATCGGCGGCTCCGCGCCCTCCGTCGAGATCCGCCAGGGCTGCGCCGGCATGGTGGCCTCCCTGGAGCTGGCCGGCTCCTTCCTCACCGCCGCCCCGGACCGCCCCGCCGCCCTGATCACCTCCGCGGACAACTGGACCCACCCGCTGATCGCCCGCTGGCGGGGCACCCAGTGGGCCCTGTTCGGGGACGCCGCCACGGCGCTCGTCCTCTCCCGCCGACAGGGCTTCGCCCGGCTGGTGAACGTCTGCTCCTCCTCGCTGCCCGAGCTGGAGGAGCTCAACCGCGGCGGGGAGCCGCTCCACCCGGCGGGGCCCACGATCGGGCACCAGGTCGTCCTGCCCGAGCGGATCCAGGCCCTCCGGGGCGATCAGGGCGCGATGGCCAAGGCGATCGGCCGGGCCGAGAGCGAGCTCATCCACCGCACCCTGGACGAAGCCGGGCTGAAGCCCCGGGACATCACCCGGGTCGCCCACCAGTCAGCGGGCAGCCGCAGCATCGTCGAGCACATCCTGGAGCCCTTCGACGGGGAACTGGCCCTGGGCACCTGGGAATTCGGCCGCCGCCTCGGCCACACCGGCGCCAGCGACCAGGTCGCCGCCCTGCACCACCTGCTCACCGGGCGCGAGGTCCGCCCCGGCGACCACGTCATGCTGCTGGGCACGGGCGTCGGCATGGCCTTCGCCTGCGCGATCGTGCAGGTCCTGGACGACCTCCCGGCCCGGGGGTTGTGAGCTGTTCGGTCGCGAGTGAGCGGGGCCCGCCCGAGGGCTTGTCAGACAAGCCCTCGGGCCGCCCGGGTCACCCCAGCTTCCGGCGCAGGTCGCCGCGCCCGTTGACCCGCAGCTTGCGGTAGATCCGGGTCAGGTGCTGCTCCACCGTGCTGACCGTGATCGACAGGGCCCGGGCGATCCGCTGGTTGGTCTCGCCCCGCGCGGCCAGCAGGGCGACCCGCTGCTCGGACGGGCTGAGCTCGTCCAGAGCGGCCGCGTAGCGGTCGGTCACCTTGTACCGGACGACCCGGTGCGGGACGGCGCCCGGCAGGTCGCCCCACTGGAGCAGCCGCAACCGGGAGTACAGGCCGGGGCGTCCGGTGCTCTCCTGGAGGATCCCGAACAGCTCCTCCCGCTGCTCCTGTCGGCGCCGGCTCCTGGCCCCCGGCCGGCCGAAGGCCTGGACCACGTCGGCGGCGGGTGCGGCCGGCCCGGCCAGCTGGGCGTCGACCATGGTGAGCGCCGCGTCGTGGTCGCCGAGGCCCAGGTACGCCGCGGCGGCCGCGAGCCGCCACGGGTACAGGTCCGGGTCCAGGCCCCAGTAGGCCAGCAGTCGTCCGCAGCTCATGAAGTCGGCCAGTGCGGAGCGGTGTTCACCGTCGGCCAGGTGGTGGTGGCCGCGGGCGTAGAGGTAGCCGAGGCAGTGCCGGGTCTCGTAGATCGGCGCGGGCACCGGGCGCCGCGCCCAGCCGCGGGCCGCGTCGAGTTCCCCGAGGTCGGTGTGGCCGGCGATCAGGCAGGCCAGCGGTCCGCCGATCCAGGCACCACGGCGCTCCGGCGGCGCCGTCTCCAGCGCCGCTTCGGCCCGCGCCAGGGCGACCAGCACGTCGCCCCGGTGCAGGGACGCCTCCGCCCGTACCGCCAGCAGCCGGGCCGACCAGCTCTCGGTGGCCAGCCGCGCCGCCTGCGGCAGCGCCCAGTCGCACCAGGAGATCGCGGCCTCCAGGTGGTTGCCGTGCACCAGGGCGGTGACGGCGGCCACCACGGCGGAGGCCGTCTCGGCGCTGAACGGGCAGGAGGCGAGGGCCGACCCGGCGCCGTCCGGCGGATCCGGCAGTCCGGGATCGCCGAGCAGGCAGCCGGCCAGCGCCCAGGCGGCCCGGTGCCGCACGGCGTCGCGGTTGCGGTCGCCGATCGCGTCGAGGACCGCAAACCGCTCCGGTTCGCCGGCCTCCGCGCGCAGCAGGCTCGGGAACTCGCAGGCGATGAGCAGCCGGTCGGCGGCCACCGCCACCCGGCTCCGCCCGTCCGGCGCCGCCGTTCTGCGGTCCAGCGCGGCCAGTGCCTCCTTCGCCTGCCAGAGCAGGTCCGGCACCACGTCCGTTCGTTCGACGATAGCCATCGGTGGCAAGCCCTCCACTATCACATGACGAATGGTCGGTTCTGGTCCGGAGGTTCCACCCCTGGGGGGCGGCGCGGGCCGGCGGCGCGCGCGGCCGCGACCGGACGCGGGCACCCGGCACCGGCGGGTCGCACCGGTGCGGCCCCGCTGATCGGGACAAGGTGAACCGCCCGGTCCCTGGTGCGGGCACGGGGGGAGAGATGGGAAGGGAACGGGGGAAACGGCCGAGGGACGGCCGGAACCGCGCTAGGACCGGCGGCCAGTCACGCCGGCACGCGGGCAGGCCGGGGCGGGGACACCCGAGCGCCGGCGCTCCGGCGTCTCGCGGCCCCGCCCGGTCTCCTCGACCCGCTCATGCGACCCCCGTCACTCCGTCCACAACTGCTACATGGTCATCATCACCGATGGCGTCCTTCGGCCGTCCTCGAACCGTCCTCGGGCCGTCCCGGCCGGATCATCTCCCGGCCATGGGGCTTCGCGCCCTTCGAGCGCGGAACAGAGCGCCGTCCGGCGGCGTTCGACCTGGTGTCCGACGGTCCGTCAGACACCCTGGCGCCCGGACCAATTGTTCGAGCGGGATGTCACCCGGCGGGTAACATCGCGCGTTCAACGTGGGACCAGCCCGGTGGTGGCTGCCCGCGACACACGGGGAGGCTGCGTGAGGTTCCGAATACTCGGACCGCTGGAGGTACGGGCGAACCATCGGAAGGTGCTGCCGGCCGGCGTCCGGCAACACCTCGTGCTGGCCCTCCTGCTCCTGAAGTCCAACCAGAACGTCCCGCTGAGCGAGCTCGTCGACGCCGTCTGGGACGACCCGCCCCGGACGGCCGAGAAGCAGATCCGCAACGCCGTCTCGCTGCTGCGCGGCCGGCTCAGGTCCGCCGGGATCGTCAACCTCCCGACGGCGGTCGGCGCCAACGGCTACCGGTTCGAACTGCCGGACGACCAACTGGACCTGACGGTCTTCACCAACACGCTGGCCACCGCCCGCCGCCGGGCCGCCGAAGGGCGCCCGGACGAGGCGATAGCCGAGTTCCGCGCCAGCCTCGGGCTGTGGCGCGGCCCGGCCCTGGCCGGCCTCAACACGAGCGCGCTCCAGCCGTACACCTCACGGCTGGAGGAGCAGCGGCTGACCGCCCTGGAGGACTGCCTCGACCTCGAACTCGCCCAGGGCAAGCACCAGTCGGTGGTCCCCGAGCTGATCGACTGGCTCGGCGCCCACCCCCTGCGCGAGCGCCTGGCCGGCCAGCTCATGCTGGCGCTGTACCTCTCCGGCCGCCAGTCGCAGGCACTGTCCGTGTACGAGTCGACCCGGCGGCGGCTCGCCGACGCGCTCGGTCTCGAACCCGTCCCGGAGCTGCGCGAGCTGCGTCAGCGCATCCTCACCAACGACGGCACCCTGGGCCGCCCCCGGACCTTCGCGCTCGCCCCGCGCGCCCCGCACAGCCTCCCCAAGGACATCAGCCACTTCACCGGCCGGGAGCGGGAGTTGCGCACCCTGATCGACGAGGTGGCGGCCGGCCGCCGGCGGTCGGAGCCCAACGACGTGGTGCTGGCCGCGATCGACGGCATGCCCGGGGTCGGCAAGACCTCGCTCGCCGTCCACCTGGCGCACCGGATGACCGAGCGCTACCCCGACGCCCAGCTCTACCTGGACCTGCACGCCCACAGCCGGGACCACACCCCCCTGGACCCCGGCACCGCGCTGGAGAAGCTGCTGCGCTCGGTCGACGTCACCGGCACCGACCTGCCCGAGGACGTGGAGGAGCGGGCCGCGTTGTGGCGCACCAGCCTGGCCGGCTTACGGGCCGTCCTCGTCCTGGACAACGCGGCCAGCACCGCCCAGATCCGGCCGCTGCTGCCGGGCACCACCGACTGCCTGACCCTGGTCACCAGCCGCGACCGCCTGACCGACCTGGACGCCACCGCGGTGCTGTCCCTGGAACCGCTGGCCCCGGCCGGCGCGCGCCGGCTGCTGACCCGGATCCTCGGCGAGCGGCGGGTGGCCGTCGAACCCAAGAGCGTCGGCGAACTGCTGCGGCTGTGCGGCAACCTGCCGCTGGCCATCCAGATCGCGGCGGCCCGGCTGCGCCACCGGCCGGCCTGGACCATCGCCCACCTGACCGCCCAGCTGCGCGGGCCCCGGCGCGGGCTGACCGAGCTCAGAACCGCGGAGACCAGTCTCGCGGCCGTGTTCGATCTCTCCTACCGCAAGCTCGATCCCAGCCACCAACACCTGTTCCGGCTGCTCGGCGTGGTGCCGGGCACCGAGTTCGACGCGGACGCCGCGGCCGCGGTCGCCGGGATCCCCCGTCCGGTCGCGGACCGCCTGCTGGAGCGGCTGCTCGACGCGCACCTGCTGGAACAGCCGTCCGAGGAGCGCTACCGGCTGCACCCCCTGCTCCAGGCCTACGCCGTCCAGCTGGCCGCCGCCGAGGTTCCCGGAGCCGAGTGGGAGGAGGCCCTGACCCGGCTCCTGGACCACTACCGGCACACCGCCGCCGCCGCGATGGACCTCCTCGCCCCGCACTGGCGTTCCGACCGCGCGCCGGCCACCCCGCCGTGCCAGGTGCTCGCGCCCCCGGGCGGCCACGAGCGGGCCGCGGAGTGGCTGGAGGCGGAGTGGCCGACCCTGCTGACCGCCGCGGAGGCGGCCCAGCGCTCCCGGCCCGGGCACAGCGCCGACATCTTCCGGATCCTGCGCCACTTCCTGCACCTGCGCGGCCAGCACACCGAGGCGCTGTCGCTGCACACCGGCGCCGTCGAGCTGGCCCGCGACACCGCCGACCGGGAGCTGGAGAGCCTGGCCCGCTACGGCCTGGGGGTGGCCAACCAGCGGCTCGGCCGGTACGAGACCGCCCTCACCCACTTCCGGCAGGCGCTCGACGTCGCGCGCGACGTCGGCGACCACGTGACCCACGGCCGGTCACTCAGCAACATCGGCCTGGTGCTGCACCGGCTCGGCCACTACGAGAGCGCGCTCACCCATTTCGGCCAGGCCCTCGCGCTGGCCCGCGACACCGGCACCCCGGCGGCCGAGTGCCACGCCCTGTCCGGCCTGGGGCTGGTCCACGAGCGCCTCGGCAGATACCGCACCGCGCTCACCCACCTGGGCCAGGCCCTGGCCATCGCCCAGCGCATCGACGACCGTGACATCCAGGGCTACGTGCTGGGCAACCTCGGCCGGGTGCAGGGGAGTTCCGGCCAGTACCAACAGGCCACCGAGAGCCTGCGACGGGCGCTGGCCACCGCCCGGGACACCGGCTCGCGGGACCTCGAGGGCCACGCCCTGTGCGGTCTGGCCGTGGTCCACGAGCGCCTCGGGGACCACGGCACCGCCCTCGCCCACCTGCGCCTGGCGCTCGAACTCGCCCGCGACACCGGCACCCGCGACCTCGAAGGGCAGGCCCTGTGCGGTCTGGCGGTCGTCCACGAGCGCCTCGGCGAGCACGGCACCGCCCTCGCCCACGCGCACCTGGCCCTCGAACTCGCCCGCGACACCGGCACCCGCGACCTGGAGGGCCACGCCCTGTGCGCCCTCGGCGCGGTCCGGGCCCGCCTCGGCGACCACGACCTCGCCCTCACCCACCTGCAGCTGGCCCTCGAACTCGCCCGCGACACCGGCACCCGCGACCTCGAGGGGCAGGCGCTCAACAGCCTCGGCGAGCTGTCCCTCGCCCGCGGACGCCCAACCGAGGCGGCGGAGCTGCACGGCCGGGCGCTGCTCATCGCCCAGGAGATCGGAAACCACCACCGGCAGGACCAGGCGCGCCGCGGCCTCGACGCGGTGCGCCACGCGCTCGGGCGCCCGGACGCCGCCGCGTAGCAGCCCGAGCGACCCGGCGGACGCATCCGGTCACCGGACCGGGGCGCCCGGCCGGCGGCCTCCCGCCGAAGGCCACCGACCGGGGCGTCCGGTCAGCTCGTGCTGACCGACAGGTTGTGGTGGAAGACGTTGCGCGGGTCCCAGGTGGCCTTGATCTGCTGCAACTTGGCGTAGTTGTCCTTGTAGTAGATGGTCGACCAGGGAACCCCCGAGGTGTTCCAGAGCGGGTCCGCGAGGTCCGGGTCGGGCCAGTTGACGTAGTTCCCGTCGGTGACGGTGTTGGGCACCGGCGCCCCACCGGTGCTCGTGTAGACGTCCCGGTACAGCTGGCGGATCCATTGCAGCTGCTGGCCGTCCGTCGTGGGGTCGGACCAGTAGTTGGAGAAGGAGGCGAGCATCACCGAGTCCCGGTGCGGCACCGCGTTCGCCGTCGTGGAGAGGGCGTTGACCTGGCCGCCGAAGGAGAACAGGCCCATCAGGCCGCCCGAGTAGGAGTAGGCCGAGTTGGTCATGTACTGGTAGACGGCGCCCAGTTGGGTCGGGGTGAAGCCCTTCTTGTGGTAGGCGCCCTTGGTCTTCGAACGCAGCTGGAGGGAGGGTATGCCGAAGACGTCGCCCACCTCGCCGGCGCTGGTGGTCGTGGTGTAGAGCCACGGCAGGGTGCCGGTCGTGGTGTTCGACGGGGCCGGGGCGACGTTCTGGGTCATCGCGGCCGCGAAGGAGGCCAGCAGCTGCTGGTTGCCGGCGACCGTCGGGTCGACCTGGGAGCGGACGAGCACGCCGCCCTTGCCCTGGCGGACCGCGATGAGCGAGGCCCACAGCTGGTTGGCGGCGGCGCCGGGGGCGCTGTTCTTCTCGTGCCAGGTGCCGAAGTTGGTGGCGATCGTGGTGAAGGCCGTCTGGTCCAGCTGGGACCAGTCCCAGTACAGCGTGTTGATCATGATCCCGCCCGGGGTGGGCGGCAGCAAGGTCGTCGGGTCGGTGCCGGTGGCGCCGGGCGAACGCAGCCAGAACCGGGTGACGATGCCGAAGTTGCCGCCGCCGCCACCGGCGCTCGCCCACCAGAGGTCCCGGTTGGGGTCGGACGCCGAGTTGGTCGCGATCACCGCCTTCGCCGTGCCGCTGGAGTCCACCACGACCACCTCGACCGCCACCAGGTTGTCGGCGACGAGACCGTACTGGCGGGAGAGCACCCCGTAGCCGCCGCCGGTGATGTGGCCGCCGACGCCCACGGGCGGGCAGGAGCCGCCGGGTATCGTCACGCCCCAGCCGAGGTCGAGGGTCCGGTAGACCTGCGACAGGATCGCACCGCCCTGGATGGCGAAGGCGTTCATGGTGCTGTCGAAGGACACCGACCGCATTTCGGACAGGTCGATGACCACCTTGACGTCCGGGTCGTCGACGAAGTTCTCCAGGCAGTGCCCGCCGCTGCGCACGGTCACGCGCTTGCCCGCGGCGACCGCCTCGTTGACGGCCTGCACCACCTGGGCCGTGCTGCCGACCAGTCGCACGTAGTCGGGGTTGCCGGTGAACCGGCGGTTGTAGCCGCGCACCAGCAGGTCCTGGTAGCGCCGGTCCGTGGGCGTCACCGTCACCGGCCCGAAGGACGGCTGCACCGTCCCGCCCGTGGCGTCCGTGGCGGCCGCCCGGGCCGGCGTGCCTCCGCCGCCCACGACGACTCCCGTCGCGGCGGCACCGAGCCCGGCCAGAGTAAAGCGCCGACGAGTCAACTCGGCCATGAAAATCCCCCTTGTTCCACCAACATTGCGGACGGCCCCGGACGACGGATGTGCGAATGCCGCTCCCGCATGTGGCCAGAATGATGCCGTTGCCACACACCCCGTCAACCGGCCCCCTAAGAACCCCCTATTCCGCGGCTTCGCCGAGCGGATCCGGGGCTTTCTCTGTTTAGCTGCCGAAACGATGTCTCCGCACGTCACACGAGAGTTGGATTGACATGTCCACCTACGTCATAACCGTGCTGGCCAATGTGCACGAAGGCCGCGAGAACGATTTCCACGCCTGGTACGAGAACAAGCACATCCCGGAAATACTCGAAGTCCCGGGAGTCGTTTCCGTCAGGCGCATGACCCTCAACGAGAACCAGATCGCCGCCGACGAAAGCCATTCCCAGGAGCACTACAGCTTCCTCACCCTCATCGAGATCGAGACCGAGGACTTCCCGACCACCCTCGCCGGCATCAGCGAACTCGACGGCACCGAGGCCGCCGACTTCCTGATCCCGGGCCAGGTACTCGCCTCGCTGTATCGCGACCCGAAGCTCTACACCAGGCGGTGACCATCCCGCCCACCCCCTGAAAGGCCATCGATCCGGACTCCGGAACCGGAGTTCAACGGGCCGCGACCGCCCCCCGCGGGGGCGGGCCGCCCCCTTACGTGCCAACCGGGGCGGCAACCCCGGACCGCACCGTTTCGGGCACGTTT
>NZ_JBSFGK010000135.1:11629-16078 GCF_053596495.1 Kitasatospora sp. NPDC001683 | reverse complement strand
GGCCCCGAGGGGGGGCCCCCCCCCCGGCCGGGGGGGGGGGGGCGCCCGGACTTGTGGGCTCAGGCGGCCCGGTGGAAGAAGAACGGGTCGAGGGACGGCGGCACCCGGGTGACACCGTCGAGGGCGAACAGTTGGTGGGTGGTGAAGTTGGCGTTGCGCTGGTAGGTCACGCCGACCGGGAAGTTGGCGTTGTCCGGGGTGTTGTTGCCCACGAAGACGCCGTAGAAGTCCTTCCCGACCGCGAGCATCCGGATGTAGTCGCCCAGGTACGGCAGGTGGCCGGGTGGGGCCTTCGGCACATTGCCCGGAGCTTGGTGCAGGACGTGGCTCTCCATGGTCTTGAAGCCGTCCGAGGTCAGCTCCAGCGTCGTCGTCCACTGGTTCTCGGCGAGTTGCTGGTAGACCAGTCCGACCAGCCCGTCGGAGTTGACCGCCAGCGAGGGGTTCTTGGCGTTGATGAGGTCCTGGCGGGCCTCGGCCCAGGTCTTCCCGCCGTCACCCGAGTGCTGGACGTGCAGCACGTAGTCGGTCGGGACGGTTCCGCCGAATCCGTCGCACCAGGCGATCCACACACTGTCGGCGTCGTTGGGGTCGACCGCGATCGACAGGTCCGCGCCGGTCCGCTCCTGGCCCAACGACGCCACGTGCACGTTGAACGGCACGGTCCGCCCGCTGACCACCGACCGGCCGACCGCACCGCCCGGGTCCGCGAGGTTCTTGAACGGGCCGAGACCGCCGTTGTCGTCGCGGGTCACCACGACGTCGAAGGTGACGACCGAGGTGCGCTGGTCGAAATCGGTCCAGTTCTCGAACGCCGCGTAGACGACCTGGCCGCCGGGGTGGGCGGCGAGCCGGATCGGCGGCCCGTCCTGCGGTGTGGTGGCGGGGCGCTGGTCGACGTTGACGTCGGCGAACGCGCCCGTACCCGTACGGGCGTTGGCCGACACCGCCACCATGGCGGTCTGGGGCGCGTTGCCGAGGGTGTTCTTGCCGACGTACACGACGTCCTGGCCGCCGTTGCCGGCCGCGGCGGTGCCGGTGACCACCCAGGGCTGGTCCGGCATGTCCTGCGAGGAGACCCTCTCCAGGACCGTCATCGGAGTGGTCGAGGTGATGTTCGTCGCGCGCAGGATCTCCAGGTCGTCGGTGTCGCCGTTGAGGATGCCCGCGTAGAGCGTGCCACCCCGCGCGGCGAAGCCGACGCTGATGTCCCCGGTACCGCTGCCTGGGGCGTCGCCCGGGACGACGCTGTTCAGCACCCAGGTGTTCCCGCCGTCGGTCGAGACGTAGACCGGGGCCCGCGGCCCGCCCAGCGGGTCGGGGGTGAAGGCGGTCGCGACCATCTCCTGCGGATTCTCCGGGTTGACCGCGAGGTTGGGCTCACCGTCCAGATTCGCGTCGCCGCTCTGCGCCCTGGGGGTGATGTTGACGACCTTGATGGTGGGCATGTCGGCTCACTGCCCTTCTCGCAGCACGGCGAGGTTCTGCACCGGCTGGTAGTCGTCGGGATCGCTCAGTTGGTACGGGGCCTGCGCCGCCAGGTCGGACGGTGTGTCGTGCAGCAGCCAAAGGCCCAGCTGCCCCGCCACCGGCTTGGGGATGTGGCGCCAGCGGACGTCCCCGCTGCGCGGGTAGAGGAAGGTGGTCCGTCCGTTGACCGGGCCCTTCTCGACGTGCGAGACGTCCAGTGTGGCGCGCCACAGGAGCGGGGCGTGCTCGGAGAACGCCGGCAGTCCGAGGTCCTCAAGGGCGGCCACGGTGCCGACGACCACGGCGTCCGCGGCCCGGGCGTGCTCGGCGATGTCCTTGTTCCGGTTCTCGCGCTGCACCGAGGACAACGGCATTTCGTCAGCGGTGGTGGCCGCCATCGAGACGTGGGGCTGGACGGCGGAGGCGGGCAGCCGCCCCACCTCGGCCAGGCCCAGGCTCTCGCCGTAGACCATCCCCCGGGTGAAGAAGGCGGCCGTCTCGCCGACCTCCAACAGGTCGGCGTCGGAGGCCAGTTGGACGGTGACCTCGCTGCCCGCGAGGTGCCGGAAGGCATCCGGTGCGTGCAGCACCTCGTTCACCTTGACCACGGTGGTCCGGTCGTCCCTGACATCGGCCGGGAAGGCCGCGAGCGAAGTGCCGCCGACCCGGGTGACCGTGCCCAGGAAGCTCAACGGGGCTTCCCGGACGAGTCTCTTCAGTTCCTCTGAGGCTGCGGGAGCTCTGTCGGTCATGATTCTCCTCTCCGCTCACCGCGCGAGGCGGGCCGGGGCCTGGTGCGCCCGGCGCCACTCGACCCGCGCGCCGAGCAGGCAGGCGGCCGTGACCGCGGCCGTCAGGGCGACCAGCAGCCACTCGGCCGCGCCGCTGCCGGCGTCCGGATCGACGCCGAGGAGCGCCTCGATCCACTGCGGCCACACCAGGGTGAGCAGGAAAAGCAGCCCGGACAGCCCGCCGAGGGCCGTCTCCAGCCAGAAGCGGGGCCGGACCGGGCTCGATCGTTGCGGGGTGGTTCCTCGCCGGGAAGGCATCGCTTGCGCGCCTCCCCTCTCCCCCTGCCCGGGCCGCGCCCGGCGTACCGCGCACACGACCGACCTGCCGGCCGGCCCGGGGTCGGGGCCTGTTCCCGCCGGCGCCGCGGGTCGGGGGCGCGGTCGCCGCGGAAGGTACTGCTGGGGTGCGCGGTGACGGAAATCGCGCCGGGGTCCGTCTGGCACGAACCGGGATGCGTCGGAAGTCGGCGCTGTACGCCTACGAGGCACACGTACTTCGTATACGAGTGTGCCCGCGGCCCCGGGGCTGGTCAAGGGTGTGGCGCAGGGCCGGCGGTCAGATCCGGGCGCCGAGCATCCGCAGCACCAACTCGCCGTAGCGGCGGCCCAGTTCCTCCGGCGTCTCGGAGGAGCGCTCGGTGTACCAGCGGGAGACGTCGATGCCCAGCGAGGTGACCGCCCGGGCCGCCGTGCGCACCTCCGAGACCTCGAACTCGCCGGCCGCCACGCCCGCCCCGATCAGCTCGCTGACCTCGCGCTCGATGTCCAGCCGCAGCGCCGCGACGACGGCGTAGGCGTCCTCGGGCAGCGCGTGCAGCTCGTAGTTGACCACCCGGCCGACCGTGCGGGCCCGGGCGTGCCAGGCGGTGAACTGCTCGACCAGGCGACGCATCCGCTCCGCCGGGCCGCCCTCCCCGGCCGCCGCCTCCCGCACCAGGGCCAGCGTGGCGGCGTGCCCGGCCTGGCTGATCTCGGCGAGCAGGGCGGCCTTGGAGTGGTAGTGGATGTACAGCGCGGCGGGGCTCATCCCGGCAGCGGTGGCGATGTCCCGGGTGGTGGTGGCGTGGAAGCCGCGCTCCGCGAACGACTCGACGGCCGCCTGGAGCAGCCGGTACGCCGCCTCGGGGCGGGTGTCGGCGCCGGGCAGGGTCGGCCAGAGGTCGGCGATCGGCGTGCTGGTCATGGCGCCATCCTCCCAGAGGATTCGTACGGGCATTCCCGCCGGCCGCTCACTGCGGCCCGCGGACTGTTGACAGGCTGCCGCACCGACACCATGCTGAGCAAGCGCTTAGTCAGCAGGCTGCAGTGCCGCAGTGCTGAACCTCAGCGTTTCCGAACCAGACCCTCGCCGGAAAGGCAGGACCCTCCGTGGCGCACTCCTTCAAGGGCCGGGTGGCCGTCGTGACCGGATCGAGCCGCGGCATCGGCCTCGGCATCGCGCGCGAACTGGTCGAGCGCGGCGCCAAGGTCTGCCTCACCGCCCGCAACCCCGAGCCGCTCGCCGAGGCCGTCCGCGACCTCGGCGGCCCGGAGAACGCGATCGCCGTCGCGGGCAAGGCCGACGATCCCGCCCACCAGGAGGAGGCCGTCGCCCGCACCCTGGAGGCCTTCGGCCGGCTCGACCACCTGGTCAACAACACCGGCATCAACCCGGTCTACGGGCCGGTCCTGGAGACCGACGAGGCCGCCGCCGCCAAGATCATGGCCGTCAACGTGCTCGGCCCGCTGGCCTGGACCCGCCGGGCGCACGCCGCCTGGATGGGCGAGCACGGCGGCTCGATCGTCAACGTCGCCTCGATCACCGGCATCCGCGCCTCGCTCGGCATCGGCATGTACGGCGTCAGCAAGGCCGCGCTGATCCGGCTCACCACCGAACTCGGCGCCGAGCTGGGCCCGCAGGGCATCCGGGTCAACGCCGTCGCCCCCGCCCTGGTGAAGACCAGGTTCGCCGAGGCGCTGTACGAGGGCCGCGAGGAGGAGGTCACCAAGGCCTACCCGCTGGGCCGGCTCGGCGTCCCCGAGGACGTCGCGGGCGCCGTCGCCTTCCTGCTCTCCCCGGAAGCCGGCTGGATCACCGGCCAGACCCTGGTGGTGGACGGCGGCGTGACCCTCGGCGGCGGGCTGTGAGCGAGCGCAGCGAGCGAACCGGCAAGAGGTGCGCGTGGGCGAATGCCCCCGCCGAGCGCAG
>NZ_JBSFGK010000135.1:0-11530 GCF_053596495.1 Kitasatospora sp. NPDC001683 | reverse complement strand
GCGAGGTGGGCGCATGAGCGAGCGCAGCGAGCGAACCGGCAAGAGGTGCGCGTGGGCGAATGCCCCCGCCGAGCGCAGCGAGGTGGGCGCATGAGCGAGCGCAGCGAGCGAACCGGCAAGAGGTGCGCGTGGGCGAATGCCCCCGCCGAGCGCAGCGAGGTGGGCGCATGAGTGGCTTCGAGGGCCAGGGCGTGGTGGTGACCGGCGCCGGCCGGGGCATCGGCGCCGCGCTGGCCCGGGCCTTCGCCGCGGCCGGCGCCCGGGTGGTGGTCAACGACCTGGACGCCGAGGCCGCCCGGGCGGTCGCCGAGGACTGCGGCGGCACCGCCCTGCCCGGGGACGCCGCCTCCGCCACCGGCCTGGCCGCCCTGGTCGGCCGGGCCCGCGCGGAGCTCGGCGAGATCGACGTCTGGTGCGCCAACGCGGGCGTCGCCCCGGTCGGCGGCGCCGACGCGCCCGCCGCGGCCTGGGCGAGCGCCTGGGAGGTCAACGTGCTGGCCCACGTCCGGGCCGCCGAACTGCTGCTCCCCCGCTGGCTGGAGCGCGGCCACGGCCGCTTCCTGGCCACCGTCTCCGCCGCCGGGCTGCTCACCATGCTCGGCTCGGCCCCGTACGCGGTCAGCAAGCACGGCGCGCTCGCCTTCGCCGAGTGGCTCTCCGCCACCTACCGCCACCGGGGCGTCAAGGTGCACGCGCTCTGCCCGCAGGGCGTGCGCACCGACATGCTGGCCTCCACCGGTCCGGTCGGCGAGGCGCTGCTGGCGCCGACCGCGCTGGATCCGGAGGACGTCGCCGAGGCGGCACTGGACGGGCTGCGCGAGGAGCGCTTCCTGATCCTGCCGCACCCGGAGACCGCCGAGCACTACCGCGTCCGGGCCACCGACCCGGAGCGCTGGATCGCCGGGATGAACCGGCTCCAGCAGGGACTGGAGAGGAGCGAGGTGCTGTGAGGGCCTGGCAGGTGGGTGAGCTCGGCGAGCCGGCCGCGGTGATGCGGCTGGCCGAGGACGTCGCGCGGCCGGAGCCCGGCCCGGGGCAGCTGCTGGTCCGGGTCCGGGCGGCGGCGGTGAACTTCCCGGACGCGCTGATGGTGCGCGGGCAGTACCAGGTGCGCCCGCCGCTGCCGTTCACCCCCGGAGTGGAGCTTTGCGGTGAGGTCGCGGACGGCGCCCGGCGCGGCGAGCGGCTGATCGGCAACCCGGTGCTGCCGCACGGCGCCTTCGCCGAGTACGCGCTGCTGGACGCCGAGGCCGCGTTCCCGGCGCCCGAGGCGCTGGACGACGCCGAGGCGGCGGCGCTGCACATCGGCTACCAGACCGCCTGGTTCGCGCTGCACCGCCGGGCCCGGCTGCGGGCCGGCGAGACCCTGCTGGTGCACGCGGCGGCCGGCGGGGTCGGCAGCGCGGCCGTCCAGCTCGGCCGGGCCGCCGGGGCCCGCGTGGTCGCCGTGGTCGGCGGCGCGGCCAAGGCGGAGGCGGCCCGTGCGCTCGGCGCCGACCTGGTGGTCGACCGGACGGCCGGGGACTTCGTCGCCGCCGTCAAGGAGTTCACCGGCGGGCGCGGTGCGGACGTGGTCTTCGACCCGGTCGGCGGCGAGGCCTACACCGGCTCCACCAAGTGCGTGGCCTTCGAGGGCCGGATCGTGGTGGTCGGCTTCGCCGCCGGGCAGATCCCGGCGCCGGCGCTCAACCACGCCCTGGTGAAGAACTACGCGATCCTCGGCCTGCACTGGGGCCTCTACAACACCCACGACCCGCGCGCCGTCCGGGCCGCCCACGACGAGCTGACCAAGCTCGCCGAGCAGGGCGTGGTCCGGCCGCTGGTCAGCGCCCGGGTCCCGCTGGCCGGGGCCGCGGAAGCCGTCCAGCTGGTCGCCGACGGGCGCAGCACGGGCCGGATCGCGGTTCTATGCGCCTGAGGCCGGCTCGGCGATGACCTCCAGGGCCGGGCGCGGCGGGCGGCCGAGCAGGGCGGCGAGGTCGCCCGGCCCGCCCGGCCCGGTCAGGAAGCCGTGGGCGATCGCCGAGTAGGTGCCCACCACCATCGGCACCTGGAAGTCGAACGCGTCCGAGGCCGCCACCGCCGTCCGGGCCTCGGAGAGCCGGCCCGGGCGGTACTCGGCGCCGAGCACCTCGGCCACCTCCGCGCCGCCCACCGCCCGTTCCCCCACCAGCTCGTACGTCCGGCCCGCGTGCCCGGCGGGCGCCAGGGCGACGTTCACCGCCACCTCGGCGAGGTCGGCCCGGGCCACCGCCGCCAGCCGCCCGGCGCCCAGCGGCGCGGTGATCACCCCGTCCGGGCCGGGCGCGGCGATCCCGGCCAGGAACTCCGCGTAGAGGCCGTTGCGCAGCACCGTCCAGCGCAGGGTGCCGGACTCGCGCAGCCGCCGCTCGGTCCAGCGGTGCGCCAGCGCGTAGGGCAGGTGGTCGCCGTCGCCGGACAGGCTGGTGTAGACGACGTGCTCGACGCCCGCCTTCTCGGCGGCCTCGATCGCCGCGCCGTGCCGGGCGATCACCACGTCGTCCTCGGCGGCGCCGGCCGAGATCAGCAGCAGCGTCCGCACCCCGTCGAAGGCCTCGGCCAGGGTCTCCGGCCGGTCGAAGTCCACCAGCCGGACCGGCAGTTCGCCCCGGACCTGCTCGGGCGTCCGGCTCCCCGCGACGACGTCCGCTCGGCCGGCGAGGCGCTCCAGGACGAGGGTGCCGAGACCTCCGTTGACACCAGTGACGAGCAGCATGGTTCTCCTCCGGATGGCTGGTCGTTGAAGACGTGACCATCCTCGGTAGCCTGGGCGTCCGGCGTAAGGAGGCACTTCCATGTCAGTAGGGCACACCACGGTGACCACCCCCCGTCCGGTGGTCTGGTGCGACGAAGGCGTCGACTGCGGCATCCGCGACCTGCTGAACCGGCTCGGCGACCGCTGGTCCGTCCTGGCCGTGGTCGAACTCGCCCAGGGCGTACGGCGGTTCCGCGAGCTGCAGCGCGCGCTGCCGGGGATCTCGCAGCGGATGCTGACCCTGACGGTGCGCCGGCTGGAGCGCGACGGACTGGTGTCCCGGACCGTCCACCCGACCGTCCCGCCGCAGGTGGAGTACGAGCTGACCCCGCTCGGGCACAGCCTCACCCACCTGGTGCGGGCGATGGTCGACTGGTCGTACGACCACCACGACGCCATCGTCACCTCCCGCCAGGAGTGGGACGAGGCCAACCCCGGCTCGGAGATCCGCTGACGCGGCACAACGCGGCCGGCGGTGGTTACGAACCCTGCGCCGTGAACGCGGTGGCGTGGTCGGCGGCCCACTGACGGAACGTTCGCGGGGCCGTGCCGAGGATGTCGGCCACCGCGGTGGTGACGTGTGCGGGCGGTCCGACCGCGGCGGCCCAGGCGGCGAGCAGCATGTCGACGACCGGGCGGAGCGCCGTGTCCTCCGACCGGCTCCGGAACTCGTCCGGCGTCATCTCCTCGAACGCGATCCGGCGCCCCAGGGCGGCGCCGATGGCGTCCACCTGTGCGGCCTGGGTCAGCGATTCGGGGCCCGTGAGGACGTAGTCACCTCCGGTATACCCGTCCTGGTGGAGCGTCCGGGCCGCGACGGCTGCCACGTCGCGGTCGTCGACCGGTGCCGTTTCGGCGGCGCCGTATGGCCATCGGACGACCTCGCCGAGCCGGATCGCGGGCGCCCACCAGGCCAGCGAGTTCGACGCGAGCATCCCCGGCCGGATGATCGACGACTCGAGTCCGGTGGCCGCGATGAGCCGCTCGATGTCGGCGTGCAGCGCGGCCATCGGATTGGGCTGCTGGAAGAAGGGGTGCGGCGTCCGATGTGGGGAGGAGAGGAAGACGACCCGCCGCACGTTGGCCGCCAGCCGGTCGATGACTGCGGCGGCGGTCCGAGGCGGGGCGGTCCAGACCAGGAAGACCGCACCGGCGCCCTTCAGCGCCGGGTCGAGCGACTCGGGGACGGTCAGGTCGCCGGTGAAGACCTCGACCTTCGCCGGCAGCGTCGCCGCCGCCTCGGACCGATGGGCCAGGGCGCGGACCGGTACGCCCGCGTCGAGGAGCCGGTCGATGACGATGCGGCCGATCCGGCCCGTCGCCCCGGTGACGAGCACGGGAGGAGTGACTGTGCGATTCATGCACCCATGAAATCCTTACTTGGTTAAAAAAGCAACCCAGTAAGGCATTGCTCGGCGGTCCGATGTCCCGCTCGCCCCGGCGAGATCAGGTCGCCCAGGGCGGTGCGGATCCAGCCCGGTGCCATGAGTACGAAGGCGCGCCGCGTCTCACTCTGCCGGGCCGCGAAGCTCCGCATGACATCCGGCGTCGTCTCCGTTCCTCGGGCCTCGTACTCCGGTCGGGCCTCGTCCCGGGGGTTCCGCCCGCACCGCAGCGCACGCGAGCCACCGGCGCTCCCTGCGCGACGCAGCGCGGCAACAACGCGAGGACCTCCTGGGACGGCGGCCTCCCCGCACGGCCGCGGTGATCGACATCAACGCCTTCACCATGCTCCGCCAGTTCTAGCGGGAGCGGGCCGTGGATAGGCTGGCACGGCACGTCAGATGGCCGGGAGTGGCCGGGGAGGGTCCTGGAGCATGGGGAAGAAGAGCGAGCTGGACGACCTGCGGGCACGGCTGGCGACGCTGGAGGCGGAGGTCGACCGCCTGCGTGGTGAGGCTGCGGCGGCGGGTGCGACGACGACGGCCCAGAGGGGGGAACGCGGGCAGCCGCAGTCGATGACCCGTATCGCCGATGCCGTCGGTGTCATGGTCTCCGGCCGGACCGAGGAGCGGACCCGGGTCCTGCGGGCGCGCGCCGAGCCCCTGGAAAGCAGCCGGAGCGCGCCGCTCCCCGAGCACGGCCAGTTCCTGGAGAACCTCCTGTCGGGCCGGCCTGCTCTCCAGGAGGAGCTGCGCCGCCGGTAGCGGCCCGGGCCCAGGGGTCAGGCCCCCGCGCCGACCGGGCGGCGGGCGGGCGGGGTCCGGTGGCGGCCCTGGAAGGTGCGGCGGTAGGCGGCGGGTGAGACTCCGATCGCGGCGGCGAGGTGCTGGCGCAGGGAAGATGCGCTGCCGAAGCCGGCCTGCTCGGCGACCCGGTCGACCGGCAGGTGGCTGGATTCCAGCAGCCCACGGGCGAGTTCGAGGCGCTGGGTGGTGAGCCACTGGCCGGGGTCTGGCCGGTCTCGGCGAGGAAGCGGCGGCTGAAGGTGCGCACGCTCATGCCCGCCCGGGCGGCCATCTCGGCGACGCCGTGTTCCCGCTCGCGGACGCCGCCAGGGCGCACGAGCTCGGCGAGGCCGGACACACCGTCGGCAAGCTGGTGCTGACCGTCGACTGACGACGGGGCGGTTTCGGCCAGAGCGTCACCCCCGTGGCGCGCAAGGCGTCCTTGTCGCCTACGGCGCACGCCGCTTCCATGGCCGCATGGGCCGACGAGACCTCGTTCTTCTGACCGATCACAGCTCCACCGAGGGCACCCGGGACGCGATGGCCACCGCCGCCCGGCGGCTGACCGGCCGCGAGCCCGTCCTGGTGGACGCGCGGCACTTCATGACGGACGGAACGGACGGCTCCCGAGACGCCACCGGCCGGATCGAAGCCGTGGGCGAGGGCACCGTCCGCCTGGAGGCCGAGGGTCGCGTCGTGACCACGGACACGGTGGTCGTCTACGAGATCCCGCCGCACCGGCGCCCCGCCTTCGCCCGCTGCCAGTGGCAGTTGCGCGCGGCCGGCGTCCGCTCGCTCGGCACCGACGTCGAGGCCTGGCGCGCGGCGACCGAGAAGGACCGCACGGTCGAGCGCTTCACCCGGGACGGCGTGCCGCACATGCCGACCATCACCCTCTCCCGGCCGGGCCCGGAAGCCGCCACCCAGGCCTTCGAACGGCTCGGCGGCGACGTCTGGGCCCGGCCCTGCGTCGGCATGGGCGGCGACGACGTCTTCCACGTCACCACGCACGCCCAACTGGCCGCCGCCGCACGGCACTACGCGAATCTCGGCGCCGACTGGCTGATCGCCCAGGACGCCCGGAACTTCACCGCCGACGGGCGGCGCCACCAGTACCGGGTGGTCGTCCTCGGCGGCCGGGTCGTCCGCGCGACGGAGCACGTACAGGCGGACCCGGACGCGCCGTGCAACGAATGCCGGGGCGCCGTCTCCACCCTGCTGGAGACCGACGAGATCCCGCCGGGCATCCCCGAGTTGGCGATCCAGGCCACCAAGTCGCTCGGCCTCCCGCTGGCTGGCGTGGACCTCGCCGCCGAGAGCGGCGGCGTGGTCTTCGAGGTCAACGTCCACCCGGCCTTCGGCACGCGAGGGGTGGAGCAGATCGCCCTCCCGTACGTCGCGGCGCACCTGCAGTCCTGAAGCAAATTGTCGATCGAAATCCAATTGCCGAACGCCAGATCGCCCATGATGACCCGTTCGCGTGAAATGCACCGCTCGGCCCTACTCGTTCGCCGACGATGGATGCTCCAATTGGCACGCACTCGAGCCTGAGCTGCTGAATCACACCCTGGCCGTGCGCGAACCACACGGCCTACCGGGAGAACGGAAACCGACTCATGGCATTTGCTCTCCGCAAGACGCTCGCCGTCGCCGCTCTGGCGCTGACGGCCTCCTTCCTGCCGGCCGGCGGGGCCGGGGCCGCCGACACCGACCACTCGGCCCCGCGCACCCCCGGTCTCTACTGCCTCGCCAACGCCTGGAACACCCCGAACATCGGCACGAAGCCGTGCAACTCCAGCGACCCCGGACAGCACTGGACCCTCGCGGGCGAGCAGATCTCCCTCAGCAACGCGCGGGGCTACTGCCTCGCCAACACCTGGAACACCCAGAGCGTCTCGGTGAAGCCCTGCAACCCCAATGACCCGGGGCAGTACTGGACCGTGTCGGGCGAGCAGATCTCCCTCACCTTCGCGCCGGCCTACTGCCTCGCCAACGCCTGGGACTCCCCGGCCGTCGGCACGCAGCCGTGCAACATCGCCGACCCCGGCCAGCACTGGGTGGTCTTCAACGACCAGATCAGCCTGGCGCTCGCCTGACGAACCCCACCGTGGTGCCCGGGGCCGCTCCTGTCGGCCCCGGGCACCACGCTGTCGTGCCACCGGCTAACGCTCGTACGTCATCTCCGGGAAGCGCGCCGAGGGGCCGTCCAGCAGGTGGTCGTCGTGGCCGCGCAGCCAGCGGTCGAAGAAGGACGCCACGTAGGAGCGGGTGGCGAGTTCGGCGCGGTCGGGGCGGATGGTGCCGACGTCCTTGGTCACCTGCTCGGGGCTGATCGCACCCTGCCGGGCGAGTTGGGGCAGCAGGGACTGCGCGTCGGTGTACGAGCCGTGCCGGGAGCCGTCCAGGGTGAGGTCGGCGTGCCATCCGGTGCTGTGCCGCCAGAGGGCGTCCCAGCCGGGCTGCTGGCGGTAGCTGCCGGAGTCCTTGCTCCGGGTCCCCATCAGCAGGAACGGGCGGTCCAGGCCGTCCTCGGCGACGCTGGGCAGGAAGACGCCGGTCTGCCCGTCCGGGCCGGGGAAGTGCAGCTGGCCGTCCAGGTTGATCCCGGCCGCGATCCGCCGGTCGTCGTGCATCGTCTGCAGGGCGGTGAAGCCGCCCGCCGAGTGGCCGATCATGCCGATCCGGTCGAGGTCGAGCGAGGCGGCGAGGCCGGTCGGCAGGCCCGGGACGCGGCGCAGCCCGGCGAGTTCGTCCAGCACGAAGCGGGTGTCGTCGACCCGGGTGGACAGGGACTTGCGCAGCACGGCGCCGATGTCGAGACCGGGCCGTCCCAGCATGGCGGGGAACACCGAGGTGGCCAAGTCGCCACCGGGGAAGGCGACTTCGGAGGCCTCGTAGGTGTGGTCGATGGTGACGACGACGTAGCCGCGCGAGGCGAGGTCCTCGACCAGGGCCGTGCCCCAGCTGCGCGGGTCGCCGAGCCCGGGCGAGTACAGCACCACCGGGCGCGGGCCGCCGGGGCGGGCCGGGGCGTCCTGCCGGGCGTGGGTGCGGATGGCGGCCCAGTCCGTACTGCCGGGCTGGACACCGTAGTTGAGCTGCGCCATGCCGGTGGCGCTGCCGTAGTGCTGCCCGGCGGCGGGCGCCATGTAGCGGGCGCGGTCCTCGCCGGCGGCCGGGCGGGCGGTCGGGTACCAGAAGCTGATCATCAGCTCGCGCTTGCGCCCGGGCTGCCAGGGGTCCTCCCGCCCGGCGTCGGTCAGGTGCAGCGAGGTGGTCCCGATCGGGTACGGCCCGGTCGGCTGCGGCAGCCATGCCGTGGCCTGCCGCCCGCCATCGCCGTCCGCCGGCGCCGCCACCGCCCCGGGCGCGCCCGCCACCCCCAGCGCCGCCGACGCCGCCAGCAGTACCGCCGCCACGGCCCGTCCCCGCCCGCCCATGTTGCCGTCTCCCTCGTCGCGTCCCGTGTTCCGTTGACGAAGCAGACGCTACGGGCGGGGCGGGCCGGATCCGTCATACCGAAGAGCCAAGTCCCCCTGAGTACTTCGGTATGACATCCCTACGGGTCGGGGCACACTCGCCCTGGCGGTAGGGACCGCACCCTCGCGCCCTCAGCCGCCGAGGTGGCCGGCCAGGGCCTCGATGGTGCGGCGGCGCATCGTGTACATCGAGACCGCCGAGCCGTCCGCGAAGCGCAGCCGGAACCTCGCCATAGCCTGCAGTCGCGGGCGCCGCTCCACCCCCGCCACCAGGTCGCGCGGGACGTGCCAGTGGAGTCGGCCGAGCTTGCGGATGTCCGGCCCGACCGTGACGAAGGCGGTGCGGCGGTCGGTGACCACCAGCAGCTTGGCCGCGACCCCGCTCTCCACGTTCGGGAAGCTGCGCGCGATGCTGCCCGACCCCCCGGTCACCGCCCCGATCCGCGCCAGCTTGTTGCCGATCGCCGCCCCGGCGCCGTCCCCGATCCCCTCCGCCCCGGCGGCCGGGATCACCTTCGCGACGTCCACCAGCTGCTCGTCCGGGTCCAGCAGCGGTTGCACGGCCTGGCGGTAACGGTTCATCAGGGTCTCGGTCATCCCGTCAGACTAGCGGGGGATGATCAAGGATCGGGCACGGGGACGGCGTCGGCGTGCGTCAGCGGTACTGCTTGAGCTCCCGGCGGGCCAGCGAGCGCTTGTGCACCTCGTCCGGCCCGTCCGCGAGGCGCAGGGTGCGGTTGCCCGCCCACAGCTGGGCCAGCGGGGTGTCCTGGCTGACCCCGGCCGCGCCGTGTGCCTGGACGGCCTTGTCGAGGATCCACTCGACGGTGCGCGGGGTGGCGATCTTGATGGCCTGGATCTCGGTGTGGGCGCCCCGGTTGCCGACGGTGTCCATCAGCCAGGCCGTCTTGAGCACGAGCAGCCGCAACTGTTCGATCCGCACCCTGGATTCGGCGATCCAGTCCTGCACCACACCCTGCTCGGCCAGCGGACGGCCGAAGGCGACGCGCTCGTTCGCCCTGCGGCACATCAGCTCCAGGGCGCGCTCGGCGATGCCGATGGCCCGCATGCAGTGGTGGATCCGGCCGGGCCCCAACCGGGCCTGGGCGATGGCGAAGCCGGTGCCCTCCTCGCCGATCAGGTTCTCGACGGGCACGCGGACGTCCTCGAACAGCACCTCGGCGTGGCCGCCGTGGTCGGCGTCGTCGTAGCCGAAGACCGTCATGCCGCGCTTGACGGTGACGCCCGGGGTGTCGCGCGGGACGATCACCATGCTCTGCTGCCGGTGCGGGGCCGCGTCCGGGTCGGTCTTGCCCATCACGATGAACAGCTTGCAGTCCGGGTTCATCGCACCGGTGATGTACCACTTGCGGCCGTTGACGAGGTACTCGTCGCCGTCGCGCTCGATCCGGGTGGCGATGTTGGTGGCGTCCGAGGAGGCGACCTCGGGCTCGGTCATCGCGAACGCGGAGCGGATCTCGGCGTTCAGGAGCGGGCGCAGCCAGCGCTCCTTCTGCTCGGCGCTGCCGCACTGGGCCAGCAGCTCCATGTTGCCGGTGTCGGGGGCCGCGCAGTTGAGGGCGGGCGGGGCCAACTGGATGCTGCGGCCGGTGATCTCGGCGAGCGGGGCGTACTGGAGGTTGGTGAGGCCGGCGCCGTGCTCGCCGGGGATGCTGTGCTTGTCCACGAAGAAGAGGTTCCACAGGCCCTGCTTGCGGGCCTCCGCCTGGAGGTCGGCGATCACCGGCGGGGCGGCCCAGCGCTCGCGGGCGGGGTCGGCGAGCTGCTGCGCGAGGACGGTTTCGGCGGGGTAGACGTGCTGGTCCATGAACGCGAGCAGTTGCTCGCGGAGTTCGTCGGTGCGGGCGTCGTAGGCGAAGTCCATTGTGGTTAGCCCTCCTTGAGGGTGCTGAGGCCGTGCCGGGCGAGGATCGGGGCCATCTCGCCGGCACGCTCGAAACCGGCGCCCAGGGTGCGGCCCTGTTGGAAGCGGTAGTGGATGCCCTCGGCGACGGCGGCGAGCTTGAAGGAGGCGAAGGCCACGTACCAGTCCAGGTCGGCGGCCTGACGGCCGGTCAACTCGGCGTAGTACGAGACGATTTCGTCGGGCTTCGGGAAGCCGGGGGCGGTCATGGCGGAGGGGATGATGCCCCCGCCGACGCCGGCCAGCTCGGTGTACATCACCAGGAGGCCGATGTCGGTGAGCGGGTCGCCGAGGGTGGACATCTCCCAGTCGAGGACGGCGGTGATCGTGTCGGAGTCGTCGACCAGGACGTTGTCGAGGCGGTAGTCGCCGTGGACCAGGGCGGGGGCGGGCGAGGCGGGGAGGCGGTCGGAGAGGAGGGCGTGCAGCCGGTCGAGGTCGGGGAGGTCGCGGCTGCGGGACTTCTCCAGCTGGGTGGACCACCGTCGAAGCTGGCGCTCCAGGTAACCCTCGGGGCGACCGAAGTCGGCGAGGCCGACGGTGGCCGGGTCGATCTTGTGCAGGGCGGCGAGGGTTTCGACCAGGTTGCGGCCGAGGGCGGCGACCCGCTGCTCACCGAGGGCGGCCAGCGTCTCGCGATCGCGGTGCGCGACGCCGCTGACGTGCTCCATCAAGTACCAGGGGGCGCCGAGCACGTCGGTCTCGTGGTCGATCAGCAGCATCTGCGGCACGGGGACGTCGGTGTCGCGCAGGGCCGACATCACGCGGTACTCGCGGCCCATGTCGTGCGCGGTGGCCAGGACGTGCCCGAGCGGCGGGCGACGCAGGACCCACCGGGTGACGTCGTCCGTGAGGACGTACGTGAGGTTGGAGCGGCCCCCCTCGATGAGCGAGGCCCGCAGCGGCCCGTGGAGGGCGTCGGGCAGCTCCCGGTCGAGGTACGAACGGAGGCCGCCCAGGTCCAGGCCGGGCGGATCGGCGGGAGTCTCGGACATCGGGCGGCTCCTCGGGGACGGCAGGATCGATGACTAAGCGCTTGCTTAGCATTTAGCCGTAGCGGGCCCCCTGTCAATGCCGCGAGCCCCCGGACTCACCCGCTACGCCCAGCTCTACGGCGCCGCCGTGACCGTGGTCGACACCGCCGGGCACATCGTCGGCCGGGCCGGACCAGCCCCGGGCGGCA
>NZ_JBSFGK010000134.1:0-16133 GCF_053596495.1 Kitasatospora sp. NPDC001683 | reverse complement strand
TGCTGGCCCTGCTCGACGACTGGCATCCGGACCTGCTCGACCTCGTCCGCCAGGCCGACGTCGTCAACAGCTCACCCCTGACCGTCCGTTGCGCCAAGCCGGTACCGCACTGGGGCGGCACCCGCCGGGTCACCCTGCTCGGCGACGCGATCCACCCCATGCCACCGAGCGGCGGCCAGGGCGCCAACACGGCCCTGCGTGACGCCGCGCTGCTCTCCCGCTCACTCGCCGCCGTCCAACGCGATGAGGCCGAACTCCCGGCCGCCATCGCACAGTACGAACTCCGAATGCTCGACTACGGCTTCACCGCCGTCACCGAAAGCCTCCAACACCTACCGGACTTCACCCCCCCACGCGTCGGACTCACGATGAAACCGCCGGGTTCCGGCCCCAGACTCGCGAAGGAGGCGCCGGACCGGCTCATGTCGCACGGGGCTCTCGGCCGAGACAGTCAGAGCCCGGACCAACAGGTACCGACAAGCTCCGCGAGCCGTTCCAGCCCCCGGCCCGGCCCCACGAACGCCCCTCCCACAGGCAGCAGCAGGTGCCAGAGGCCGCCTCACCGGCAACCCGTCGCGGAAACCTGCAGCCGACGACGTCCAGCGGTACCACCACCCCCATGGAATTGACATGACGGAAAACACAAGCGGAGTTACGGAAATACGTCCGGCTCGGCCAGAGGACGCGCAGACCATCGGAGACATCTGGTATCGAGGGTGGTGCGACGCCCACCTGGGGAACGTTCCCGAAGCCCTACTCGCCATACGGACGCAGGAGTCGTTCGCCGTGCGCGCCGTGCAACGCGTCGGTGACGCGGTCGTCGCGGTCGTCGATGGTGCGGTGGCGGGCTTCGTGATGGTGGTCGACGACGAGGTCGAGCAGGTGTACGTGGCCCGCAACCACCGGGGAAGCGGTGTGGCCGTGGCTCTGCTCGCCGAAGCCGAGCGTCTCGTCGCAGCCGGCGGTCACGGGCGGGCCTGGCTGGCGGTGGTGGCCGGCAACCTCCGTGCCCGCACGTTCTACACGCGCAACGGCTGGGAGGACACCGGGGTCTTCGACCACCACGCGCCCAGCGACCAGGGTCCCGTACGCGTGCCCGCCCATCGTTACGTCAAGCGCCTCGTGACTCCTCCCCACGGCTAAAGCCGTGGGGCTTCCTGTGTCGGTGGCTACGCCACGTCGCAGAGGGCCAGCCCGGCCCTGGTGAGGACGTTCCGTGCGCCGACGTGATCGGCGTTCGCGGTGAACGCGCACGCGGTGCACTGGAACTTCGCTTGGGTGGTGCGGTTCTCCGCGCTGACGTGCCCGCATTCGGGGCAGGTGCGAGAGGTGTTGCGGGCGTCTATCGCGATCACTCGGCGACCGGCGCTTTCAGCCTTGTTCGCCAGGATCGTGAGGAACTGCCCCCAACCCGCGTCGAGGATGCTCTTGTTCAGCCCGGCCTTTGCGGCGGCCTGGTTCGGCAGGAATACGCCGGGTCGTTCGGGGTCGGGCCTGGCCTTCGGGGTGCGGGTCATGCCCGCGATGTTCAGCCGCTCGTGGGCGATCACGTCGTGGTCACGCACGAGGGCGAGGGCCTGCTTGTGGTGGTGGTCGAGTCGCTGACGGGCGATCTTCGCGTGCAGCCGAGCGACGGTGCGGGCGGCTGCACGGTGCCGCTTGGTGTGGTTCTTGGCCTTCCGCTTCTTCGGGAAGGTGTCCAGGTTCTTCTGTGCGACGGCAAGTTCCCCAGCGGAGTTGCGCAGGAAGCGAGGGTTCTCGACGTGTGCGCCGTCGCTGGTGGTGAGGAAGTGCACGGTACCCATGTCGATTCCGACCATCGCCCCGGTGCGCGGCAGCGGTTCGGCGGGCACCTCATCGCAGGCGAGGATCACATACCAGCGGCGGCCCTCGCGCTTGACGCTCATCGTCTTGACGCGGCCCTTGACCGGCCGGTGCCGATGAACCCGGACGTGTCCGACGCCTTGCAATCGAACACGGGTCTGCGGGTCGTGCGGGGTGGAGTCCCAGCGGCAGCCGTCGCCGTCCTTCGGGAAGACTACGGTGTCGAAGTGCCCGACGCCCTTGAAACGCGGATAGCCGGGCTCCTCGCCGGTCTTGACCCGGCGGAAGAACGCGGCGAATGCCTTGTCCAGCCTGCGGAGCGTGGCCTGCTGAGAGGAGAACGACCAGCGGCCTTGACGCTCCGGATCGAATGCCCGGATCTCCTTGAGTTGCGCGGACTGATCGACGTACTTGATGCTCGTCTTCGAGACGTGCCGGTAGGCGTCACGGCGTTCCTGCAACGCCCCGTTGTACAGCGAGCAGTGATCCCGCAGCATCTCGCCGAGCGCAGCGGCCTGCTGGACGGTCGGCCGTAGGAGGAACTTGTACGCGCGTATCACGCCTGCTCCTCCTTCTGCTTCTTCGTCCAGGGGCGCTACCACTGGGTGTTGATGTACTTCTCCACCGTCTCCGCGCTGACCGCGCCGACCGAGGCGACGAAGAACGACGATGACCACAGCGTGGGCATCGAGGACTTGAGGTGCGGAAACTCGGCGCGCAGCACACGGGAAGTGAAGCCCTTGAACTGATTCGCCACGTGGGATGCGGACGCCTTCGGCTCGTGCTTGACGAAAAGGTGTACGTGATCGGGCATCACCTCAAGGGCGATGGACTCCCGGTCCTTCTCGGCGGCCTTCTGCTCGATCAGCTCCCGCAGCCGGACCGCGACACGGCCACCGAGCACACGACGGCGGTACTTCGGGCACCACACCACGTGCAGCCCAAGTCGTACACGCCACCGGAATACCGGCGAACCTTCCGAGTCACAGACACGTGATCACTATGCACGCGACATGTGTCTAGTTGTGACGAATCGTCAGAATGGTTATCCGAGTGGGCTTCGGCGCTTCGCGCCTACGATCCAAGAATGCGATTCCCTCACCGGCTAAAGCCGGTGGTCCCCCCGCAAGAAGGTCTGATGGGACCGCGGCGGGCGGAAGTGCATTCATGAGCTTCGACCTGGCGACAGCCCACGCCTCCGGCGGTCTCCCCCGAACGCAGTGCGCTGGTGAAGGCGATCGCAGAACGTGTCCTGACCGTCGGCACGGGCCGTCTGCTGGTGGGAATCGACGGCCTCACCGCTTCCGGTAAGACGAGCTTCGGACACGAACTCGCCGAGTGGATCAGTGCCGCGGGACGCCCTGTGCTTCGGGCGAGCCTCGATGACTTCAAGAAGCCGTGGAAGGACCGGCGCCTCTACGACCGTGAGTCAGGGGAGGGGTACTACCGCAATGCGTACGACTACGACGTGGTCAAACGCCTGCTGCTCGATCCCTGCCGGACTCCAGGGACGACGTCCGCGGTCCTGTGCAGCATCGACCCGCTCACGCAGCAGGACCATGCTGCGGAGAGGACGGCGCTCACTTCCGGCACGGTTCTGATCGTGGATGGCGTCTTCGCCTTCCGGCCGGAGATCAACGGTTACTGGGACTTCCGGGTCTGGTTGCACGTGGATGCGGAGTTGTCCGTCCAGCGCGGCGCTGCCCGTGATCAGAACTGGACCGGATCCGAGACCGAGTCGATCCACCGCAACCGGTATCTGGTGGCAGAGGACATCTACGTCCGGGAAGTCGAGCCCGCCCGATGGTGGACGTCATCGTCGACAACTCGACGTTCGCCAGCCCTCGCATCCTGACGCCGTGATGCGGATTCGGTGGGCGGACACGGCAGCTGCGCATCCGCCCACTCACTGGATGCGGCGCACCCTCGGGCGGGTGGGCCCGGACTGTTGGGTGAGGTCGCGGACGGCCTGGCGGTCGGCGACGTCCTGCCGGTGGCGCTCACGACGCAGCGCGTGCTGGAGGGCGGTGTCGTGGTCAGGGTCCTGACGTTCGGCGCGGGTGGCGGCGGTGTGGTCGTGGACGCGCTGCCGTTCGGCGCGGATGGTGGCCGCGGTGGCGTAGACGACGAGTCGCCGTCGATCAGGCAGGCCCAGCCGTCCAGGCCGCAGGCGCCCTTCTCCACCCAGCCGCGCGTGGCCTGGGGGTTCCTTCAAGCTCGCTCGGGGCGAGGGCCGTCACCCGGTAGCCGTGAGGACGTCCAGGAATCGCGCGTGGTCGACCGAGACCGAGATCCGCGTCCGGGTGCCGGCCGCCGGACGCGCACCCCAGGCGCCGCGCTCGCGGTACACCTCGACCTCGCGGAACGCGCAGACGGATTCGTCGAGCGCCACGGCCGCCGCGAGCGGGTCGTGGAAGGCCTTGCCGGCGCGGCGCTTGGCCAGGTAGACCCCCATGCCCTCCCGCACGAGCGCCATTCCGGGTGTGAGCCGCCGCGCCGACAGGGCGGCGTGCATCGCGCCGTCGTAGACGACGCCGTGGCAGACGTTCTTCGAGACGAGCACCCGCTCACCGACGTGGGGCGATTCCAGCAGCTTCAACGCGGCGTCCGGAGCGCCGTTGAAGTTGAACGTCGGGCAGGTCTCGCGTCCCTCGAACTTGGGGAGACGGTGTTCGGGCGGGACGACGGAGTCGCCGGCGAAGCCGCCCTGCGCGACCCAGCGGGCGATGCGCACGTTCGGTTCCCGCTCCAGGAGCATGCCGGGGTTCTTCAGCGGCGCCCCCGTGAGCAGCGTCGCGTCCCCGCTGGCGAAGGCGTCCCGCAGCAGCTGCCAGGCCTCGGCGTCGGGTTCGCGAGCCGGAGCGTTGCCAAGCCATCGGCGGTGGAAGCCCGACACCGGCTTCACGTCGGCGCCGGGCCGGTATGCGCCGACCGGCGCGCTCACCCCGAGGCGCCCGAGGAGGTGCTTGACGATGCCGACCTGCTCATCCGATCCGGGCATGACCGTCACGGCCACCAAGTGTGCCCACGGATGGGTCGCGAGGGCACACAGGGTGAAGACGTCGTCGGGGTCGCCGGTCTCCATGTCGAACACGATCGGGATTGCCATGCCCGCGACCGTACCGACCCGACGGAGCGTCACCAACGGAATATCGGCGAGACGAGCGCGTGCGGCCGCCGCCGACTACCGCCGACGTGCGCTGCTGGCCGCCAACGCAGCATCAGCAGCCGAACCACCGGGCCAGGCCAGCAGTGGGCAGTCCGCTCCCACGTGATCTACCACCCCGCCGTCGGCGGCGAGGCGCGGCCCGGCGCTGGTTGGGTCCACGTACCTTGCGCGGCGGGCAAGCAGGAGACCTTCGAGTACCCGGACCGGCTGATCGAGGCGCAGCGGGCGCTGGCGGCCGTGCGGCCGAGCGCCGCTCCTATCCGGCGTCGTTGCGTTCGTGGAGCGGTGCTCTCTCGCCCGGCAGCCGACCGTGTCCGCCCGGCTCGGCAGGACCCGGGTCAAGGCTCGCGCGGCGACCGCGAAGCGGCCCGGCCTTGATGCGTGCCCCGGGCCGGGGGTCCTCCCGTCCGGGCGGACCCGCCACCGCGAGCAGCGCACTTCATGCGGTCTAACGGATTCCGCCGGCCACCGCCTGCCGCGCGGCCCGCGCCAGGCCGTCCGTCCAGGGTTCGCCGTGGCCCGGCAGCACGGTGGCGATCTCGTGTTCGGCGATCTTCTCCAGTGAGGCCAGCGCGGCCGTGCTGTCCTGGGTGAAGGCCCGGCAGATGACGCACGGTCCGACCCGGCCGGCCACCGCGTCGTGGGTGACCAGGGCGTCGCCGGTGAAGGCGACCGAGGCGTCCGGGAAGAGGTAGCTGGTGCTGCCGTGCGTGTGGCCGGGCGTGTGGACCGCGAGCGGCGCGCCGGGCAGGTCGAGTTGCCGGTCGTGTGTGAAGGTGCGCAGGCTGCGGATCGGCGGGATGCGCAGGGCGCCGCCCCGGGCCAGGTGCAGCGGTGCGCGCAGGCTGTTCGGGCGGCGGAGTGCGTAGCCGAGCAGTGAACGCTCCGGGGTCCAGACCTCGTTCAGTCGTCGGGGCTCGGTCAGGATCGGCGCGTCGGACTCGTGCACCCAGATCTCGGCGCCGGAGGCGGCGCGGACCCGCTCGGCGACGCCGACGTGGTCGGGGTGGCCGTGGGTGACCAGCACCGCCGCGATGTCGGTGATCGGGCGGCCGAGGTCGCGCAGTGCGGTCCGAAGGCCGTCCCAGTGCGCGGGCAGTCCGGCGTCGACCAGCAGCAGGGCGGGCCCGGTGTCGACCAGGTAGAAGTTGACCAGGTGGTCACCCAGGCGGTGCACGGTGGTCATCGCGCTCACCGGCCCAGCTGGATCGTGGTGCCGGGCAGGGACGCGACCGGTTCGGCGCCGAGCAGCCGCGCCGCTGTCCAGGCACCGGGCGGCGGGCCGTCGAGGAGGCGGGTGGCGGTCGCGACGGCGACCGCCGTGGTGAACGCGAACCCCTCGCCGGTGCTCAGCTGCGCGGTGTGCACCCGCCCGTCCGCGTCGGTGAGTTCCGCGTAGGCGTGGGAGCGGCCGTCGTCCGTCCCCGTGCCGCGCGGGACGGCGTACGCGGTGACCTCCGGTGCACCGCTCGCCTCCCGCGCCGCCTCCAGGTCGCCGATCGGCACGGGGATCACGGTCCGGGCGGCGCCGCCGAAGGTGAGGGTGGTGGCGCCCTCGCCGAGCGGCGCGCGCACCAGCTCGCCGGCCCGGTAGCGGGTGGCCCCCTCGGCCATGGCCTCGGCGACGGTTCCGCGCACGCCGTCGGTGTCGTGGGCGCTGTGGGGGGCGGTGGCGACCTTCACCTCGGTCGCGCCGACGCCCGTCCCCAGCAGGGCCAGCACCAGTGCCTCGGTGGCGGCCGGGCCGAACCCCGCTCCGGTCACCAGGGTGGCGCCGCGTCCGCGGGCCTCGGCGTCCCGGTCGAGCAGGGCGCGCACGGCGGCCCGCTCGTTGGCGAGGTCGAGGTAGGCGGTGCCGGCGTCCAGGCAGGCCGCCACCACCGGCGGGGACAGCCGGGCGAACGGACCGACCGTGTTGACCAGCACCTTGCCCGCACCGGCCGCCGCTCTCAGCGAGGCGGGGTCCGCCAGGTCCACCGCCAGGACCGAGACCGCCCCTGTCTCGAACCGGGCCGCGGTCCGCGTCAGCCGCGCGGCGTCCCGGCCGGCGAGCACGACCCGCCGACCTTGCCGGACCAGTTCCTCGGTGATCAGGCCACCGGTGGTGCCGGAGGCGCCGAGGACCACGAAGTCACTACGCATGACCATGCCCCTTCCCGTCGGCGGGGCCCTCCCGCCGACGGGGACATCATGACACAACATCGATGTCACATCATCAATGTCTAGTCATGAATGTTGGGTCATCAATGTCGTACCATTGATATGCTGGCTCCCGTACTCGGACGGCGGACCAGGCGGACCAGGCGCACCCCGGGTCCGCCGAGAGCGAAGGAGCGCACGTGACCGCCGACCGCACCCACTCCCCCCGGGCCGCCCACGACGAGCTGCGCTACCTTCTGCTGGCGGCCCAGCGCGAGGGCAGCCGCCGGTTCGGCGAGGCCCTGCGCCCGCTGGGCCTGACGCCGCCCCAGGCCGAGGTGCTCGACGTGCTGGCGGGCCACCAGCCGGTCACCCTCGCCGCCCTCGGCCGTCTGCTCGTCTGCGAGCAGGGCAGCCCGAGCCGGCTGGTCGACTCGCTGGTCCAACGGGGCCTGGTCAGCCGCCTCCCTCACGAGCAGGACAAGCGCGCCGTCCTGCTCGAACTCACCGCCGAAGGCCAGGCCCTGGCCGACCGGCTCGGCGAAGCGACCGGCCGGCTCACCGCCGCGATGGCCGAACCGCTCTCGGGCGCGGACATCGCGACCCTCACCGGCCTACTGCACACACTGCTCGAAGGCACCGACGTCGCCCGGACCGTCCGCAACCGTTTCCCCCGTTAGCCACACCGGCGACCGGCGCCGGGACACGGTTCGACCGACCCGGCGTGGTCGGCACACTCCCGCGCACGGGCACCGCGGACGACGAACCCCCGCCGTACCGCCACCGGTTCGCGCGCGAGATGCCCGCCGACCCCGCCCGGGCCCCGGGCCGCGGATGCCGCGGCGGTGGCGCTCACGACGCGGCGCGTGCTGGAGGGCGGTGTCGTGGTCGGGGTCGTAAGCACTGCGGGCACTCCAGCCGGCCCGGGCCGGCCATCTCCCGCAGCTCCGGCTTCGGGCCCTCCTTCCCGCCGACCGAGGCCCGGCACGTCCAGCACGGGCGCAGCGCGGCGTTCGGAGCCTGCCACACACCGTCCGGACGCGGTGCGCAGCCGCGCGGCGATGGCGTCGAGCCTGCTCGGCAGGCTGGGGGCGGCTGTGGGCGTCCGGATGGGTCTGTGGGCCGGGGGCGCTGGGCGGCTGCAGGCCGTTGCCGGGAGGCCTGGGGCACCGCTGGGGGCCGAGGGCCGGGCCGCGTCGGGCCACGAGCTCGCCAGGGCGGGGAAGTGCTCACGGCCGGTTCGACGAAGCCGGGCTGACCGGGTGGGGCCGGCTCCGAAGGGTGCGGTTGGCCGGCGGTCACGACTCGAAGAACTGCCGCACCACCCGCTCAGCCGCCTCGTCCGCAGCCGCGACAGGCGACAGCTCGTCGAGCGTGTCCAGATCGGTGTCTTCGCTGAGTTCGTCCTCCCAGGCGGCGGCCAGCTGCTCCTGTCGCTCCTGCGGCTGCGCCTGCACCTTTTCGCGGCTGGCGGGGCTGAGGGAGGTGAGGAAGCGGGCGAGTTGGTCGTCGGCGGGCATGGAGGCCTTCCCGGGAGCAGGGTGCGTGTTCACCGGGCCCATGTTCACCGGCGGGTGTACTGGGAAGGGCGCAATGCGCGAAGCAGGGAGCGAGAGTCACCCGAGCGGACGTCTGGTCCGCATCGCAGACAAAACGAACGGCATTGCGGCTGTTGGCGGTCCGACAGCCAGGTGAACGGGTCCATCAGCGTGCGCGCGTGCTGCCGCCGTTTCGGATCGGCGGCACCCCCTACGCACCGCCTGACCCGCTCGGACGCCCACGTATGGCCCGCCGCGCGCCGCAGGCACCTCAACCGCCCGGACGTTATGGAATACCGCCCGTGACCGACCACAGCGCACCCGACGCACAGATCTTCGCCCAGATCCTGCGGCTCCTTCACGTCACCGACCCCGTCATCCCGGCCCACACCTACGAAGCCGCGACCGACCAGCACGCCCTGCGCACGGCCAGCCTCGCGGCCGCCGCCTACGGCGCCCTGGCCAGCGAGGCCACACTGGCGGAGATCCAACTGCTGAACAGCGGCGCGGGCCTGGACGAAATCACCGCCAGCCGCGCGACCATACTGCCCGCGATGACCGCCAACCTGCCCACCATCTGGTACTGGCAGGTCTCCCAACTCGCCGGACAGCTGCGCTACCTCCGCGATGCCACCGAGGGCCGAAACCAGCTGATCAACGCCGCCAGCGACACGGCCCGCGCCCTCATGCTGATTCTCCAGGCCGACCTCGACCAGGACTACCAGCCAGCGACGGCAGCAAGCGCCCTCACCGAGGCCAACGAGATGCTCGCCCGTGCCCGCACCCAGATCACCGACCCGGACCACGGATAGACGCCTCGGCCCCCGCGCGTGGCCCACGACCTGACACTCAGGTGCCCGACCGCCCGGGAATCCGGCTGCGGACCTCGGCGGACGTCTTCGCCCACGCCCAGGGGTCGATACGGCCGACCGTCTGCCCGCCGTGCCGGAGGCCCCCCGTTTTCCGACCTGGAGGGGCCCGGGCCTGAGAGAGCACCATCAGGCGGTCGGTAATGACCTGCCCGAGGGACGCGCGTCCGAGAGCGGTTGACCTCGGCATGGTCTGGATACAGACGGTACACCCGCGCCCGGTCACCAATCGCGCGCTGACGGACCGACCTGACAGGAGTGCCATGCCACATCCGACCACGCGTCGCACAGCCCGCTACGGCTGGGCACCGGACCTGCCCGACGCCCGCGACTTCCTCTACTCCGCACCGCGTCTCTCGCTCATCAGCCTGCCGCCCTCAGCGGATCTGCGCGGCCAGTGCCCGCCGGTCTACGACCAGGGCGAGATCGGCAGCTGTACCGCGAACGCCATCGCCGCGGCGTTCGAGTTCGAGCTCATGAGGCAGAACCTGCAGGCCTTCGTTCCGTCGCGGCTGTTCATCTACTACAACGAACGGGTGATCGAGGGTCATGCCAGTACGGACTCGGGCGCACAGCTGCGTGACGGGATCAAGTCCGTGGCGAACCTGGGTGTGTGTCCGGAGGACGAGTGGCCTTACGACGGCACACCCGCACTCTCCGACGGAGGCCCCTTCCCGCAGAACGCGCGGGCCGGCCAGAAGCCTCCGGCGAGCTGCTACACGGAGGCCCTCAAGTCCACGGTGACCGCCTACCAACGCGTTAGCCGGGACCTCAACCAGTTCAAGGCCTGTCTCGCGGCTGGCTTCCCGTTCGTCTTCGGATTCACTGTCTACGCCGACTTCGAGAGCGCTGAGGTCCAGAAGACCGGCGTCGCACAGCTGCCGACGACGGACGAGGAGGTGATCGGCGGACACGCCGTGATGGCCGTGGGTTACGACGACCAGACCGAGCGCTTCATCGTCCGCAACTCCTGGGGGCCCGGCTGGGGCATGGACGGCTACTTCACCATGCCGTACGCCTACCTCACCGAGCAGGGACTCGCCTCGGACTTCTGGACGATCCGCATCGTCACCTGAACCCGCCTTCTTCTCCGGGCCGCTCATCGGTGGAGGCCTTGAACGTGGCGAAGGCGGCGCGGCGGTCCTTGAGGCGGTCGCTGCCGGCCACGGCGAGCGCCGTCAACCGTTCCGGCCTTTCCGCGGCGGGCAGCGGCTCGGAGGCCTCCAGCAGGAGGCGGAACATGCCGGGCGTCCGTGAGCCGTGGACGGTGATCTGCGGGCTGCCCGCCGCGTGGACGGCGTCGCCGCCGTACGCGGCCGAACCGGCGCGGCCGAGGAGGCCGGCGGTGGCGACGGCGTCCAGGGCGTGCTCGGAGGTCGTCGCGGTCGTCGCAGCGCAACTCCCGGTCACCGAAGGCGTCCAGCAGGTCCTCCGGTGGGACGACGGTTGCACGACCGACACGGACGCAACGAGGTGGATCCGGCCTCAGGGGCCGAAGGCCCGGGGTGCCCACTGGTCGAGGTAGTCGGCGGTCGGCCGCAGCCCAGAGGCGAGGAGCCGTTGCCGCGCCGCCGCCCACGGCTCGGCGAGGACGGTGGTGATCGCGCCGGGGAAGGCGGCCTCCAGCCCGAATCCGCTGAAGGCCGCGAAGCCCCCCTCCGCGAGGAAGCGGTCGCGGACGACCGCCAGGCAGCCGCCCGGGAGGAGACCGACCTCGATGGGTCCGGGCCCGGCCACCGGGCGCCGGCGGTAGGTCAGCAGGGCGTCCACGAGTTCAGCCCCGCAGCCCACGAACCGGCTGTCGGAGGCGTCCCGCACCGCGGGTCCGACCAGCGCGTCCGGCACGGCGGCGCGGCGGTCCTGCGGTCCGACGGTGTTGACGTTCTCGCGGAAGGTGATCGCCCGGGAGTGTGCCGTGTCTCCGTCGCCGGCTCACGCGTCCTCCCCCGGGGCCCGCGGGGCCCGCCGCCGGCGGGACGGGCCACGCGGCCGTCCAGCAGCGGCAGGTCGTCACAGGCGTCCGGGCGACCACCGGTCCATCGCCCCCATCCGCCACCGGAGGCGCGCGCCGGATCTCGCGGCGGACCGGCACCCCGTGAGAGCCGCCGGGACGAACAGGACTCAGCCGGTGCGAACCCCGAGGGCAGAGTGCGTAGCACCAGCTCGACGGTGGTGGCCGGGTCGTGCGTCCACATCACGGTGGGGGTCGTCCCGCTCATGGTGTGGATCATCGCGGCCGCCGCGGGCACCCTGCGCGGCCGCCGCCCGGGGCCCGGTGGCGCCTCTTCGGCGGGAGAGGGGGGCAGAAAAGCGGCCGGCCCGGCATCCGAGGGGGTGGATGCCGGGCCGGGTGTGACGGGGGGTCAGCGCGACGCGGTCTTGCGGGTGCGGCGGGAGACGGAGTCCAGGACGACGGCGGCGAGCAGGACGGCGCCGGTGATCATGTACTGGATGGCCTGGTCGACGTGGACCATGTCGAGGCCGGTGGTGATGCTCTGGATGACCAGGATGCCCAGCAGGGCCGACCAGGTCTTGCCGCGTCCGCCGAACAGGCTGGTGCCGCCGATGACGGCCGCCGCGATGGAGTTCATCAGGACGTTGCCGCCGCCGAGGATCTTGTCGGCGGAGCCCTGCTGGGAGGCGTAGAAGAGGCCGCCGAGGGCGGCCATGCCGGCGGAGATCATGAAGACCGAGATCCGGACCCAGGCGACGTTGATGCCCGCGCGCCGGGCCGCCTCCACGCCACCGCCGACGGCGAAGATCTGCCGGCCGTAGCTCGTGCGGCGCAGGACGAAGTCGGTGACGACCACGATGGTCAGGAAGACCAGCACGGGCAGCGGCAGACCGCGGTCCTGGTTGAGCATGTAGGCGGCGCTCAGCGCGACGACGGCGAGGACGCCGGTGCGCAGCGCGATCTCGCTGACGGGTCGCGCGGTGAGGCCGGCGGCGCTGCGGCGGCGGGCGTCGAGGATCTGTCCGGCGGCGAAGAGCGCGACGGCGAGGACGGCGAGGCCCCAGGCGTAGACGATGTCGCCGTCGCCGAGGAAGTAGTTGTCCAGGTTGGCCAGGACGCCGTCGTGGACGACGTTGACGGTGCCCTTGTCGCCGAGGACGTACTCCTGCAGGCCGCTCCAGGCGAGCAGGCCGGCGAGGGTGACGACGAAGGCCGGGACGCCGATCTTGGCGAAGAAGAAGCCGTGCAGGGCGCCGATGGCGACGGCGACGGCGACGGCGATGAGGCAGGCGAGCCACTCGTTGTAGCCGGAGCGTGCGGACAGGACGGCGGCGATGGCGGCGGAGGCACCGGCGACGGAGCCGAGGGAGAGGTCGATCTCGCCGAGCAGGAGCACGAAGACGATGCCGACGGCGATCAGTCCGGGGCCGGCGATCCACTGGGTGATGTGGGTGATGTTGTCGGCGTTGAGGAAGTCGCCGGTGACGCCCTGGAAGATGGCGGCGATGAGGATCAGGCCGAGGACGACGGGTACGGAGCCGAGGTCGCCGTTCTTCATCTTCTGCTTGAACTCGGCGAGGTAGCCGGCGATGCCGGCCTCGCGGACGAGCAGGCGGGGGTCGACCGCGGGGGTGGCCGGGGCGGGCTCGGCCGGGGCGGACTTGGTCGGGGTGGGCTGTTCGGTGGTCACTTCGCTTCCTCCGCGAGTCGGGCCTGGCGCCGGGTGACGGCGTTCTCGGTGGCGCCGGTGATGGCGGAGATGATCTCCTCGTGCGAGGTGCCGGCCACCTCGAAGACGCCGTTGTTGCGGCCCAGGCGCAGGACGGCGACGGTGTCGGCGACGGCCTTGACGTCGGCCATGTTGTGGCTGATCAGGATGACGCCGAGGCCCCGGTCGCGCAGGCGCTCGACGAGGTCGAGGACCTGGGCGGTCTGCTCGACGCCGAGGGCGGCGGTGGGCTCGTCCAGAATGACGATCTTGGGGTCGCCGACGAGGGCACGGGCGATGGCGACCACCTGGCGCTGGCCGCCGGAGAGGGCGGCGATGGGGATGCGCACGCTCGGGATGCGGATGGACAGGGTGTCGAGCAGTTCGCGTGCCCGCTTCTCCATGGCGACTTCGTCGAGCGTGCCGTAGCTCTTCAGTTCGCGGCCGAGGAAGAGGTTGCCGACCACGTCGAGGTTGTCGCAGAGCGCGAGGTCCTGGTAGACGGTGGCGACGCCGAGGGCCTGGGCGTCGTGCGGGCGGGCGATGGAGACCGCCTCGCCCTCCCACTCGATCGTTCCCTCGTCGATGGGGTGCACGCCGGCGATGGTCTTCACCAGCGTGGACTTTCCGGCGCCGTTGTCGCCCACCAGGGCCACCACCTCGCCGGCGTGCACCTCCAGGTGCACGTCGGTCAGTGCCTGGACGGCGCCGAAGCGCTTGGAGACCCCGCGCAACGCCAGTACGGGTGCGCCTGTCACGTGAACCATCTCCTTCTTCCCGCGCGCGCCGTGATGGTGGTCGGCGGCCGGGCTGGCCCGCGCACCGTGCGGCGCGGGCGGGTGAGCGTGTGAAAGGGGTGCCGGAGCGGGGCGGGCCCGCCGCGCGGCGCGGGCGGTGCTCCCCCGGGGAGGTGGGGAGCTCCGCCCGGGCGGAACTACTTCAGGCCGGCCGCGGCGCAGGCGGCGGCGTAGTCCGCGGTGCAGATGTCGGAGACCTTGTAGAGGCCGTCGGCGATCACGGTGTCCTGGATGTTGGCCTTGGTGACGACCTTGGGGTCGAGCAGCTTGGCCGGGATGCCCTTGTCGGTGGCGCTGTCGACGCTGGCGGTGGCCACGGTCTTGACGTCCTTGCCCTGCAGCAGGTCGACGGCCAGCTCGGCGGCGCTGTCGGCGAGCGGCTTGTAGGCCTTGTAGATGGTGTAGGCCTGGTCGCCGTTGACGATGCGCTGGACGGCGTCCAGACCGGCGTCCTGGCCGCCGACGGGGACCTTGATGCCCGCGCCCTGGAGCTGGGTGATGATGGCGCCGGCCATGCCGTCGTTGGCGGAGTAGACGCCCTGGAAGCCGTCCTTGCCGAGCTGGGTGATCGCGGCGCCGATCTTCTGCCCGGCGACGGTGGGCTTCCACTCGCCCGACTGCTCGTAGACGACCTTCTTGACCTTGCCGTCGAGGACCTTGTGGGCGCCGGCCTTGAACTGGCCGGCGTTCGGGTCCGCGTCATCGCCGTTGATCATGACGATGTTGTCGTCGGCGGCCTGCGGGCCGAGCGCGTCCAGCAGGGCCTGGCCCTGGAGTTCGCCGACCTTCTCGTTGTCGAAGGAGGCGTAGGCGGCGACCGGGCCGGTGGCCAGGCGGTCGTAGGCGACGACCTTGACGCCCTTGGCGGCGGCCTCCTGCACCCAGCCCTGGGTGGAGGTGGCGTCGAAGGCGTCCAGCACGATCACCTTGACGCCCTGGGCGATCAGGGTGTCGAACTGCTGCTTCTGCTTGGCGGCGCTGCCCTCGGCGTTGTTGTAGAGCACCTTGCAGTCCGCGCACAGGGCCTTGACCTTGGCCTCGATGAAGGGCCGGTCGAAGGACTCGTAGCGGGTCGAGGACGCGTTCTCGGGCAGCAGCAGGCCGATGGACTTGGTGTCGCCGGAGGCGGCGGAGTCCTTCTTGTCGCCGCCGGCCTTGCCGCACGCGGCCAAGGACAGGGCCATCGAGACGGCGGCGGTGGCGATGACGGCTCGACGCATCGTTGCGTTCATGGTGGGGGTGCCTCCCTGACGTCGCCGCGACGGTGCGGCGGAGTTGGCTGGAGTCAACCCTCACCCGCCAGATTGAGTCAAGAAGTAAATGCAAGACGAGACCTAGTCAGACCTATTCGTTATCTTCTTGAAGATAACGAGGCCGAAAACGGGCGCCTCCGGACCGGCGGCCGGGGACCACCCGACCCGGCCGGCCGCGCCTGCCCCAGAGGCGGGCGTCATGAACACACAGAGACGCAGGGTAGACCGCCCGTAACGGCGGCGGGGGCGGCCGGCCCGCGGCCAGGGCTAGCGAGAGGTCGGGCCGCGGGTCGGACGCCGCATGGTCCGCTCGGGCGACCTGTGGGAGTTATGCGTTCAATATGTGTCGATTGGATCTTTCTCGCGGGTCGGCCGCGAACCCCACGGCGGTGCTCCCGCCTGCGGAAGCACCCGGCCTGGCCGGCACCCCGGACCCGACCCGCCCTGCCTCCGGAGGATCCTGACGCACAGTCAGCGGCGGCCGCGCGGGGCCGGGCCGCCTGCCGCCGTCTTTACGAGCCGATGGGTTGCCGGGCAGGGTCCGTGACGGCTCCCCCTCGGCACCGACGAGGACGACGATCGTCGCGCCGGGACCCGGCCCGTTCCCAGGGTGCCCGGGCGACGGTCGGACGGGAGCGCCGACCGTCCGGTGGATCACGCCGCGGCCGCGGGGTCGCAGGGGGCGGCGACGGCACCCCGGGGGGACGTGCGGGGCGGACGCGCGACCCCGTGAGCCACTCCGCGTCGTCGAGGGCGAAGGCGCGCCGCGGGAGGTCCTGCTGCGCCGCCGCGTCCTCCCGCGCCGGGCGGCCGGGAACGGCACGAGGGCCCGCGCCGGCGCGGATGCGCGGGCACGGGCCCTCGTGGGTCGCCCTGGTGGTC
>NZ_JBSFGK010000133.1:0-16882 GCF_053596495.1 Kitasatospora sp. NPDC001683 | reverse complement strand
GTGCGGTTGGGGGGGGGGGGGGGCCGCGGGGTCGCGCGGTGTGGGGTGTTGTGGGGGGGGGGGGGGGGGGGGGGGGCGCCGGCGGGCGGGGGGGGGGGGGCCCCCCCCCCCGACTGCGGTGCGGTGTGGTGTCAGGGAATGGGATCCGGGCCCGCGCCCGGTTCCCGGCGACCCGGTTCTCGGCGGTCTGGTTCTCGGCGGCCCTGGCGGGCGGCGCGGGCGAGCAGCCAGGGGGAGCGGGAGGCGAGGACGCCGAGCCCGAGGGCCACCAGGTGCCCGGCGTCGGCCAGTTGCTGGTCCGTCGCCCAGGCCCCGGCCAGTGCCAGGGCGAGGGCCGGCAGGCCGTACCGGCGCAGCACGGGCGGTCCCAGGGCGAGCAGGCAGCCGGCGGTGGCGACCAGTCCGTAGCTGATCCCCACGTCCCGGGCCCGGGAGAGCGCGCCGGGGATCCGGGCGATCAGCATCACCCACATGGCGCCCTCGGTGAGCAGGGTGGCGCCCAGGTGTCCGAAGACGAAGACCGCGCCCGCGCGGGCCGCACCCCAGCGCCACTCGGCCAGGCCCAGGACCACGGCCACGGCGGCGATGCCGGCCCACGCCGGGACTCCGTCGACCACCAGGCCACTGGTGAACAACGTCCACCACTTGCCCACTTCCATGTGGTGGACGTTGCTGCTGTTGTGCCGGACGAACCGGGCCCGCTCCGCGTGGCTCTGGGTAGCGAGCCAGGAGGCGGTGACGGTCAGCAGGACGACGTAGACCGTGGTGAGTCGCAGACGGCGGGCCGTGCTGACGGCGGTCGCTCTGAGGGAGGCCGTTCCGGCGGCCTGGCGCCGGGCGGTGGCCGAGTCGGTGTCGGTCGGGTCGGCCGGTTTCGTCGTTCCGAGGCGGTCCCTCATCGTGCCTGACGCCCTCGCTGTGCGGTGTCCGGTGTCGGCGGCTCCATGGGCGGCCGGAGACCCAGCCTATGTCACTCGGGGGAGGCGGCCGTCGCGGCCGTCATCCGCCCGGGCGCCCCGGCGGTCTCCGGGCGGCGGGCGGGCGGCGCGGAGATCGGTGGCGGGGGAGGATCACCCGAACGGGTCGGCGCGGCGGCGGGAGGAACCCGGGCCGGGCGAGGGTGAGGGGGACCGTCGAGGAGGCGCCGATGACCGGCAGCACCACCGGGGTGCCGCAGGCGCACCGGACGGCCTGGTGGGCACGTGCGGCCCGCGCGACGTGGCGCTACGTCCGGCGCGCCCCCGGCACCTACATCTGGCTGGCGATCCTGCTGGTCACCACGGAGGTGATCCGGCACGTCGACGCGGCGACCGCCGACCGCATCCTGCACCGCCGCTCGACCAACCTGCACCACCTCCAGGTCTCGCCGGTCCGGGTGCTGGCGACCAGCGCGCTGTGGATCGCGGGCGGCGGCTGGCTGAGCTACTTCGCGCTGTACAACCTCTTCCACGTGCCCGCCGAGCGCTGGCTGGGCACGCTGCGCTGGATCTCGGTGGCGATGCTGGCGCACGTCGGCGCCACCTACCTCAGCGAGGGCCTCCTCGGCTGGGCGATCCACCGCGGCCTGGCGGCGCCGAGGGCCGTCTACACGCTCGACTACGGCGTCAGTTACGCGCTCGCCGGGGTGGTCGGGGTGCTCACCTACCTGATCGTGCGGCCCTGGCGGTACCTGTACCTGGCGGGGGTGCTGGCCGTGTACGTCGTCGGCGTCTTCCAGGGCCGGGACTACACCGGCATCGGTCACCTCAGCGCGGCGCTGATCGGCCTCGCCTGCTACCCGCTGACCAGGCGTTGAGCGGAGAACGGCCTGAATCGGGGCTGGAGGAAACCGGTGCCGGCGGGCTGCGCCCGGTCGACCTCGGCGAGGCCTGCCTCGGCGGCCTGATCGTCCGCCCGGTCCGGCGGCCGTCGACGGGCCGGCCGTCCGGGCGTCAGTTCCTGGCGGTGGCCTGGTAGGCGAGGAACTTCCACTTGCCGTCCACCCGTGTCCACACCGCGAGCGACCGGTTTTCCAGTTTCCTGTGCACGCCGTTCACCGACAGGTCGGCCCGCATTTCGCCGATCACGATGGCCGTGTCCCCGATCACCGTGATCCGGTCTATCGGATGCTCGATCCAGTGGTACACGAAGAAGCCGCTCGCGCATTTCGTGAGATAGGAATCCAAAGTGTCGAGCGTTCCACTGGAGTGCGTGTAGGCGAGTTCCGGATGGGCGATTTCGGCGAACCCGTCGAGATCGCCCGTGACGAGCGCTTCGAAGCGACGGTTCTCCAGGGCCCTGATGTCATCGGCATCGGCATCGGCATCGGCGCCGGAACCGGAATCAGCCTCGCGGTCGGCATCGGTTTCGCTCATGGAATTGCCCTCCAGCGTCCGGGGGAGACGGCACGGTTCCGCGACGACGCCCCAGTCTCACCTCGCGGGGCCGGGTCTGTCGAGCATCGATCTCCCGGCGACCGCCTTCCGGCAAATCCGACGAGCAGGCGCACGACTTTCGGGCTAGTCCCTTGTAGGGAACCTCTTTTCGAAGGTCGGGCCGAACGGCCGAAGATCGCATAACTCCCGTGTTCATACGATGCGCAGGAGTCATCGAAACCCCGGCCCTCGATGAAGGAGGAACCCTGTGCGGAAACGAGTCCTGCTGTCAGAGAACGACCTGCCCGACCGCTGGTACAACATCATTCCCGACCTGCCCGCTCCGCTTCCCGGCCCCCTCAACCCGGCGACGCTGGAGCCGCTGAAGCCCCAGGACCTGGCCGAGCTGCTGCCGCAGAAAATCATCGAGCACGAGTTCACCCGGGAGCGCTGGGTGGACATCCCCGAAGAGGTCCGCGAGGTCTACAAGATCTGGCGTCCGTCCCCCCTGGTCCGGGCATCGCAGTTGGAACGCTCCCTCGACACCCCGGCACGCATCTACTTCAAGTACGAGGGCGTGTCGCCCTCCGGCTCGCACAAGCCCAACACCGCGGTGGTCCAGGCCTACTACGCGGCGCAGGAGGGGGTCCGTCGGCTGACCACCGAGACCGGCGCAGGGCAGTGGGGCTCGGCCCTGTCCTTCGCCGGTTCCCTCTTCGGGCTGGAGGTCAACGTCTACATGGTCAGGGCCTCCTTCGAGCAGAAGCCGTACCGCAAGTCGCTGATGCAGAGTTGGGGAGCCCAGGTCTTCGCCTCGCCGACCAGCCGGACCGAGGCCGGCCGCGCCATCCTCACCCGGGACCCGGAATCCTCCGGGAGCATCGGCATCGCCATCAGCGAGGCCGTCGAGGACGCCCTGAGCCGGGACGACACCAAGTTCGCGCTCGGCTCGATCATGAACAACGTCCTGCTGCACCAGTCCGTGATCGGGCTGGAGGCGAAGAAGCAGATGGAGATCATGGGGGACTACCCCGACGCGGTGATCGCCTGCGTCGGCGGCGGTTCCAACTTCGCCGGGCTGACCTACCCGTTCCTGCAGGACCGGCTGAACGGCGACCGCCCCCACACCCGGTTCATCGCGGCGGAGCCGGAAGCCTGCCCCACGCTCACCCGCGGCAAGCTGGCCTACGACTTCGCCGACACCGCCGGGCTGACTCCTCCGCTCTACATGCACACCCTCGGGCACGACTTCATCCCGGGCTCGATCCACGCCGGCGGCCTGCGGTACCACGGCGACGCGCCGAGCCTGTGCCTGCTCAAGGAGCACGGGCTGATCGAGGCCCGCGCCTTCCCGCAGACAGACGTGTTCGAGGCGGCCGTCCGCTTCGCCCGCAGCGAGGGCTTCGTCATCGCGCCCGAGTCGGCCCACGGGCTGCAGGCGGCCGTCATCGAGGCGCTGGCGGCCCGCGAGGCCGGCGAGCAGCGGGTGATCCTCTTCAACATCTCCGGACACGGCAACTTCGACCTGGCCGCCTTCGACGCCTTCCTGGCCGGCGCCCTGGAGAACCCCACCGTCACCGACGAGCAGATCGTGACTAGCCTGAGCAACCTGCCGTCGCCGGCGGCCGCGGTCTGAGGCCGCCGACATGGTGATGACGCGCCCCGAACTGCGCGGCACGTTCGGCGCGGTCTCCTCCACCCACTGGCTCGCCTCGGCGGCGGGCATGGCGATGCTGGAGACCGGTGGCAACGCCTTCGATGCCGCCGTGGCGGCCGGCTTCGTGCTGCAGGTCGTCGAACCGCATCTGAACGGGCCCGGCGGTGACGTGCCGATCATCGGCTTCGACGCCCGCACCGGCCGTGCCTCGGTGATCTGCGGGCAGGGACCGATGCCGCTCGCCGCCACGCCCGCGGCCTTCCACGACCTGGGCCTCACCCGGATCCCCGGCTCCGGGGTACTGCCGGCCACCGTGCCCGGAGCGTTCGGGGCCTGGCTCAGACTGCTCGAGGAGCACGGCACGCTGACCCTGCGGCAGGTGATCTCCCCCGCGATCGGGTACGCCGCCGACGGCTACCCCCTGCTGCCCCGGGCCGCCGAGGCGATCGAGGTCCTGGCACCGCTCTTCCGCGAGGAGTGGGCGGAGTCGGGCCGCACCTACCTCGTGAACGGTGCCCCGCCGGCCGCCGGTTCACGGATGCGCAACCCCGCGCTCGCGTCGACCTACCAGCGGATCCTCCGCGAGGCCGAAGCCGCCGGAGCGGGCCGTGAGCAACAGATCCGGGCGGCCCACGCGGCGTTCTACAGCGGTTTCGTCGCGGAGGCCATCGACACCCACCTGCGGCACACCGAGACCCTGGACGCCACCGGGCGGCGCCACCGCGGCCTGCTCACCGGTGACGACCTGGCCCGCTGGATGCCGCCGACCGAGAACACCACGAGCTACCACTACCAGGGCCTGGATGTGCACAAGCCCGGCCCCTGGTCCCAGGGACCGGTCTTCCTCCAGCAACTGGCACTGCTGGAGGGCTTCGACCTGACCGCGATGGGCCTGGACAGCGCCGACTACCTGCACACCGTCACCGAGTGCGCCAAGCTGGCCTACGCGGACCGGGAAGCCTGGTACGGCGATCCCGACTTCTCGGACGTGCCGGTCACCGCCCTGCTCGACCGCGACTACAACGAGCAACGCCGGAAACTGATCGACGACCGCGCGGCCGCCGAGCTGCGCCCCGGCTCCCCCCGCGGTCTCGAACCGCGGATCCCCCGGCTGGACGGCCCCGAGCCGCCACATGGCGCGGAGTGGCAACGCCAGCTGTCGGCCGGGCTCCCCACGGTGGTCCCGCCCGTACTGGCACGGACCGAAGCACGCGGGGACACCTGCTGCCTGACGGTGACCGACCGGCACGGCAACACGGTGGCCGCCACGCCCAGCGGCGGCTGGCTCAAGAGCTCCCCGGTGATCCCGGGCCTCGGCTTCGCACTCGGCACCCGTGGCCAGATGGCCTGGCTGGACCAGGGGCACCCGAACGCGCTGGCACCGGGGAAACGCCCCCGGACCACACTGAGCCCCACCCTGGTCCTGGCCGACGGCCGGGCCCGGCTCGCCTTCGGCACGCCGGGCGGGGACCAGCAGGACCAGTGGACGCTCGGCTTCTTCCTGGCCCACGTCCACTTCGGACTCGACCTGCAACGCGCCGTCGAGACCCTCGCCTTCCACTCCGAGCACGTGCCGAGCTCCTTCACACCCCGCACCAGTCAGCCGCGCACCATCCGGATCGAGCGACGCTGCCCGGACCCGGTGACGGCCGAACTCCGGCGCCGGGGACACGAGGTCGAACCCGTCCCCGACTGGTCGCTGGGCAAGGTGTGCGCCGTGGGGAGCGACCCGGACGCCGGCCTGATCCGCGCGGCCGCGTCCCCGAGGGGCGAGCAGGCCTACGCGATCGCCCGATGAAAGGACATCCGAACCCCGTGAACGCCGTACGACCTCCCGCCGAACCGCTCCGGGCGGCCCTGCACCACGTCGCGGTCGAGACCGCCGACCTCGACAACTGCGTGGCCTGGTACACCGAGTTCTTCGGCGGCACCGCCGCCTGGACCCTGGACGAGTTCTCCGACCTGACCCGCAGCAGGCTGCCCGGCATCGTCCGGCTCACCGAAGTGGTGGCCGCCGGCACCCGGTTCCACCTGTTCACCCGCTCGGACGACTACACCCTCCCGCAGCCGGACGTGCCGCAGTTCCAGCACCTGTGCCTCGCCGTCCCGTCGGCGGCCGAGCTGGAGCAATGGCGCGCCCGCTGGCAGCGGCTCTTCGCCTCGGGACGCTTCGTCTTCGCCCGGCCGGATCCGCCGACCGAGATCGTCGTGGACGACGACAAGGTCAGCAGCCTCTACCTCTACGACGTGAACGGACTGGAGTTCGAGTTCACCCACGTGCCGGCGGAGGCGGAGGGACGGTGACCAGCACCGACGGCGTCTCCACCACCGCCCAGCTGGAAGCCGCCGTCAACCGGTACGGAGGCCGACCCTACGGACTGGAACCCCTGTTCCTGCCGGTCGAAGCCGGGCCGCTCGGGCGGCGTGCCGCGGACGGGGAACTGTGCGGACGGTACCCCGAACTGCTGGGCTACGAAGCGGCCACCGACCCGCCGCAGGAACTGGACCGCCCCGGCTCGCCCGACGAGCTGTTCTGGTTCCGCTGGATCACCGGCCACCAGCTGACCTTCGTCCTGTGGCAGGAGCTCGGGCGGCTGGCGGCCGCCGCCCCCGCCGCCCAGGACCCCGTGGACGACGCGCGGGCGGCGACCCGTCTGATCCGCGGCTACTCGGGCCTGCTCCTCTACGCCGCCTCCTGCACCCGGGACGTCTACCAGCGGGTCATCAGGCCCAGCATGGCCCTGCAGCACCCCCGGTTCACCGGGGCCTGGGCCCGCGACTACGCCCCGGTACGCCCCCTCCTGCGCGGCCGGACGCCCGCCGCCTGGAGCGGGGAGGAGGCGGCACTCACCCACGAAACCGAGCTCAACAACGCCGTGCACGAGGGGATCGGCGGCAAGCTGGTCCCCGGAGCGCCATCGCTTCTGCAGACGGCGAGCAACGGCCAGATGCTGCCGCGCGACGTCTGCGCGGTCCTGTTCGACACCTACTTCCTCACCCTCCGGGCGCCCGCCGAACCGGGCGAGGTCGCCGCGCAGCTGCTGCGCCGGGTCAGAGCGGTGCAGAACGACCTGCGGACCAACGGGCTGTACCCGGACTTCGCCTCCAGCCGGCACGAGAAGCCGCCGTCGCTGACCACGCCGGAGGTCGTGGCGATCGAAGGAGAGATCCCGCCGATCCTGAACCGCATCGCCCGCGACGCCGTGCGCTGCGGGGAAACCGTGCACGTCAACGCACTACCGGGAGGGGAGAGCGCATCCCATGTCACCTGACGTGATCGTCGTCGGCGGAGGCATCGCCGGCTGTTCCTGTGCCGACCGACTGGCCTCCCGCGGCCTCGACGTCCTGCTCCTGGAGCGCGGCGCGCTGGCCAGCGGCGCGACCGGCCGCAACCAGGGCGGCCTCCTGCCCAGCCCCGTACCCGCCGCCGGCGCCCTGTACGCGGAGGCGGTGGCCTACTACCGACAGGCCGAGGACGAGGGGGACGTACCGTTCGGGCTGCGCGAGCACGGCTACCTCCTGGTGGCCCGGGACGAGGACGGCCTGGAGCGGGCCCGCGGCCACGGGCGGGCGCTGACCGAGGGCGGATTCGCCTCCACCGCGATCGGCACCCGCGAGCTCCTGGAGCTCGAGCCCGGTCTCGCACCCGATCTGGCCGGCGCCGTGGTCGTGCAGGGCGCCCACGCCCTGCACCCGGTCCTGGCCGCCACCGCGCTCGCGGAGCGGGCACGGCGCGCGGGCGCGCGGATCCGCACCAACAGCCCGGTGCGGGGCCTGCTGCGCCGGGGCGAGCGGGTCACCGGTGTCATCACCGACGACGGCCCGCTGTCGGCGGGCGCCGTCGTCCTCGCCGCAGGACCGTGGTCCCGGAGCCTGGCCCACCAGGCCGGCGCGGACCTGCCGGTCTTCGGCGCGCGGGGATGGCTGGTGCGCACCGTCCCCGTCACGAGCACGACGTTCCGCCACACCCTCATGCAGTCCACCTGGCACGGCTCCACGGGACTGCGCAAGCAGGGACTGCCACTGCTGACGGAGGTGACGGGCGCCGTCACGCAGGAAGGCACCCAGGTCGTCTTCTCCCTGCAGCCGCTGCCCGGCGGCGACGTGGTGCTCGGTTCGAGCAGCAGCCCGGCCCTGCAGCTCAACGAGGCCCAGGACGGCGAGCGGACGGCCGCGCTGATCGTGGCGGCCGCCGCCCGCCACGCACCGGCACTGGCCAAGACCGCGGTGCGCGAGATCTGGGCGGGTGTGCGCCCGATGTCCCCCGACGGCCTGCCGATCGTGGGGCCGGCACCGGGGGTGCCGGGGCTCTGGTTCCTGTCCGGCTACGGGATCGACGGCATGCCGCTCGCCCCCGGCACCTCACGGTTGCTGACCGACCTGATCGATGGTCACCGTCCGCTGCAGGCGGAGGAGTTCAGCCCGGAGAGGTTCGGCTGACGAAGTCGGCGGCAGCGGTGCCCGCCGATCACGAGGACAGTTCCTCGATGGCCGGTTTGACCAGCTCGATCAGCCGCGCCGCCTCGATCCGCACCGTCCGGTCGGCCCGGCCGCTGCCGCAGTAGACGACGTCCATGCCGGCCACCGAGGCGTCGAAGACGACGGTCACCCCCGGGCGGTCGCACACCGGGCTGGCGCCACCCGGTTCCATGCCGAGCAGGCCGAGCTCCTGCGGGTCCGCCTGGCGCAGGCTCGAACGGGACACGCCCGCCGCCCGGGCCAGCCGGCCGTAGTTGACCCGGGCGGTGACCGGCAGCGCGGCGAGCACGAAGGTGCCGTCCGCGGTCCTGAACACCATCGTCTTCAGCAACTCTTCGGTGGCCAGGCCGAGTTTGGTCTCGGCGTCGTGCCGGCCGACGATCGGCACGTGGTCCAGCACGGTGAACGGCACGCCGGAGTTGCGGAGCACCTCCTCGGGCGACAGGACCACATCGTCACGCACTGACTCTGACATCTGACTCCTCGTCAGTCGGGAGGCTCCACGGTACCGTCCGTGGGCCACACCGCGTACCGCCGAAGACCGTACAGCAGCGGAGTGTCTCCGGCGCCGGCGAGGAAACGGGCGCGGAGCACCCGCCCGAGCACGACGGTGTGGTCGCCGACCTGCTGCGTGCTCTCCACCCGGCAGTCGCCGACGGCGAGCGCGGCCTCCCCGAGGTGCGGTCCTCCCGCCAGCTCGGGCAGGTGCCACGCCGTTCGCAGGAACCGGTCCGGATCACCCGAGGAGAACACCTCCGCCACGTACCGGGCCGCGTGGTGCAGGAAGTTGACACTGAACGTGCCCGTCTCGGTGAGCGCCCGCAAGGTGGGGCTGCCACTGCGGACGCACACCAGCAAGGTGGGCGGATCGAGCGAGACGCTGCACAGGGACGAGCAGGTCATGCCCCACGGCCGGCCATCGGCGTCCAGCGCGCCGATCACCACCACTCCCGTGGGAAACAGGGACATCAGACTGCGGAAGTCCCGTTCGCCGACGGGTACCCGGTGCACGGCCGCATCAGGCGTGGTCATCCGGCAGCAACTCCTTGGTGCTCTCGGGAAGGGGCGGCGCCCCACGAGGCGCCGCCCCGGGACCACCGGACCGACGGCGATCTCCCCGACGACGGGGCTGCCGGAACAGGCCCGCCGTGCCGCGCGCCAGGCGTGCCGCGACGAGGACGACGGCCAGGATCGCCACGGCCCGGAGCAGGGCCGTCATCTCAGCGCAGCCTGGACAGGTACTCGGCCTGGCTGGGCAGCGTCTTCAGCAGCGCCTGCGCCTGCTCGCGCACGCGGCTCAGTTCGTGCTGCGCCCGGGCGGCGTCGAAGAGGTCCAGGGCCGGCGGATGGTGCAGCGGGATCCCGCCGAGGCCGAGGGCCATGCAGACGTACGAGTAGGGCTCGAAGGCGTGGTAGTACGGGTAGGTGGTGTCGTTGTCCGGGAGCTTGCCCTGCCACTGCTCCAGGCGCCAGGCCATGTCGTCGGGAACCGCACGCCGCTTGGCGTCGCGCCAGTAGTCGTTGTCCGCGCGGGCGGCGCCCCGGTAGTGCAGGATCAGGAACTCGCGCACCCCCTCGATCGCCCTGGCGACGCTGAGGTTGTAGCCGTCCCGCAGCACGCTCTCGCGCTCGGTGCCGGGGAAGTACCTGACCAACTGCTCGATCGCGTGCTGGATCAGGAAGATGCCGGTGGACTGCAGCGGTTCCACGAAGCCGGCGGACAGCCCGATCCCGACGCAGTTGTTCACCCAGGCCCGTCGGCTGCGCCCGATGCGCATCCGGATGTGGTTGGCCTCCAGGCCGTCCGCCGCGGGGCCGACGAATTCGCGCAGCACGCGCTCGGCCTCCTCCGGCTCGCAGTAGTCCGCGGCGTACACGTAGCCGGTGCCGATGCGGTCGAGCAGGGGGATGGTCCAGATCCACCCGGCGTCCTGGGCGGTGGCGGTGGTGCAGGGCCGGATCCCCTCGACGGCGGTGTCGACCGGAACGCGAAGCGCCACCGCGCGGTCGTTGGGCAGGGCGTCCTGGAAAGAGATGAACGGCTCGTCGAGGGCCTGTCCGAGCAGCCTGCTGCGGAACCCGGAGCAGTCCACGTAGAGGTCCGCGCGCAGCTCGCCGTGCCCCTTGGTGACGAGGTGGTCGATCCAACCCCGTTCGTCCAGGCGCACGTCCACCACGTCGTCGATGATCTGCCGCACTCCGCGCTCGACCGCGTAGCGGGTCAGGAAGTCGGCGAGCAGCGAGGCGTCGAAGTGGTAGGCGTACGGGAACTGGGTGTTCTGCTCGGCGAGGGTCGTCCGGTAGGGCTGGCGGTCCGGGTCCTCCGCGAAGTCCTGCTCGAAGAGCCGGCCGTCGAGGTGGCGGGGGGAGGCCTTGGCGTCACAGAGCCAGGGGATCAGGAAGCAGTCGTGGTCGAAGCGTTCGGTCGGCCGCAGCCGCTGCCACCAGTCGGTGAGCGGCACTCCGTCGACGATCCGCATGCGTTCGAAGGGGTGGTAGAAGACGTCGCCCGGTGCCCGCCAGTCCTCCAGGCGCACCGCGAGCTTGTAGGTGGCGTTGCATTCCGGCATCCAGTCCGACTCGCTGAGGCCCAGGTAGTCGAAGAAGTGCCGGACCGTGCTGAAGGTCGCCTCCCCCACGCCGATCGTGCCGATGCGCCGGGATTCGACGACGGTGACGTCGATGTTGTTCCCGAAGGCCGCCCGAAGATAAGCGGAGGCCATCCAACCGGCTGTTCCGCCGCCCAGTACCACAACACTCTGCTTCATGCCTTGGACCCTAGATCGCGACGCGGTGCGGTGTCCTCGGCAGTTCGGGGGGATTGCTCGGGGTTTGATCGCTCAAAGGACTAGGTCGAAGTAATGGGAAGAACCGCGGACACATGACTTCGGAATATGGCAGAAAGTCGTGACTGCTCGCGGAGCGCACGGGAGAGGATGACTACTACTGTTCGAACCTGTCGATCCGCGCCGGGAGAACGCATGCGACCAGTCCGTTCCACGGAAGCGCCGACGGCGAAGACCGGGGATCCGGCCGGGTCCGCCGACAGAACGCTGAGGATCTTCCTGGTCGACGACTCCAGTCTCGTGCGCGTCGGACTGATCCACATTCTCCGCGACCATCCCGACCTCACCCTGGCCGGCAGCAGTGCCGAGAGTTCCACGGCCGTGGAGGCGTGCCTCGACCCGTCGTTCGACGTGCTCGTCGTCAACGCCTCCTGCCGGTCGATCGACGTGGCCCATCTGGTGCACCGCGCGGCGCACTTCGCCGAGAGCGGTGCCTCCAGGATCCTGCTGCTGGCCGGCGAAGCCGACGACCGGATCTGCTCGGAGGCGGACACCCTGGGGGCCGGAGGAGTGGTGCTGACCACGGAGGACCCGGAACACCTGGTCTCCGCGCTGCGGCTGGTGGCCAGGGGGTACCGCGTCTGTGCGCCGGGCAGCCGCCGGTCTCCCGGAGCGTCGCCGCGCGATCGCTCCGCCCGCCACCAGCTGCTGGACCTGCTGACGCTGCGCGAACGCCAGGTGCTGGAGCTGTTGGCGCGCGGGATGAAGAACGCCGAGATCGCGGCCGAACTGGTGGTCAGCGAGAGCACGGTCAAGACGCACGTGCAGAACCTGCTGCTCAAGCTGGGACTGCGCAACCGGGCCAGCGCGGTGGCGGTCGCCTACGAACTGGGCATCAGCCGGAGCGGCTAAGCCGGTCGAGGACGGGGAACCCGCCCACCCGTCAACTCGCCCGGACCGGTCGGACGGGCTTCAGTGACGATCGCTGAGCGCCAGCCGGACTCCCAGACCGACCATCACGACTCCCGACGCGCCACCGATCCATGCCAGGCGCCGGGGCGACCCGGAAAGCCAGTTGCGGGCCGTCCCGGCGAGGACGCCCCACGACGCATCGGAGACGAGGGCGACCAGCACACAGATCGCGCCCAGGAGCAGTATCTGGACGGTGACGCTCCCTCCGGAGGGTTCGACGAACTGCGGCAGCACGGCGGTGAAGATCAGCAGCCCCTTGGGATTGCTGACACCCACCACGAACCCCTCGCGCAGGATCCGGGCCATGCCCGCGGCCTCCGGCCCGGCCTCGTCCGTCGTGCCCAGCCGGTGCCGGTGCCGCCACGCCTGAACACCCAGGTACACGAGGTACATCGCCCCCGCGAACTTGATGACCGAGAAGACGAGCAGCGACCGCTCGACGATGCTCCCCAGACCGAATGCCACCAGGACCACCTGGACGAGCAGCCCCGCCTCGTTCCCGATCGCCGAGGACACCGCGGCCCGGCGCCCGAGCGAAATGCCCCGACTGACGACGAACAGAACACTGGGGCCCGGCACGGCGATCAGCAGTGCCACCACGGTCAGGAACACGCCCAGACGATCCAGTCCAATCATGGGCTCAGGCTACCCGAGCGCTCCCACCGCGGTTCAGGGTTCGGCATTTCGATTCCCGCATGAACGGCCGATCACGAGCCGGCCCGGGTGTGACCACCCGAAGCCGCGCCGCGGCACCGCTGCGGGCGCAAGGGCGAGAACCGGCCGTTGACGAAGGGATGGCGCAGCAGGGGATTTGCACGGTCCTGATACCGGTGGGGTCAGTGGGATTTCCGCGTTCCGGCGACAATTCCGATTCCCGGCTCCGGCCCGCTTGGACCCGGTGGGCCGAGCGGCCGTTCGTCGCCCATTCGGCGCGCTTCCTGATCGAGGCGCGCAAGCCGTAGCGGCTCGCCGGCCCGCCGGGGAGACCGGCGGGCCGGGCGGGGTTTCACGCCTGGGCGACCAGGTCCAGGTACGCGTCGTGCCAGAGGTCCTCGTCGCCCTCCGGCAGGAGCAGGACCCGGTCGGGGCGCAGGGCCTCGATGGCGCCCGGGTCGTGGGTGACCATCACGATCGCCCCCGGGTAGGTACCGACCGCGGCCAGCACCTCGGCCCGGGACGCCGGGTCGAGGTTGTTGGTCGGCTCGTCCAGGAGCAGCACGTTGGCGCCGGAGTGGACCAGGGCGGCCAGGGCCAGCCGGGTCTTCTCGCCGCCGGACAGCACGCCCGCCGGCTTGTCGGCGTCGTCACCGCGGAACAGGAACGCGCCGAGGACGGAGCGCAGTTCGCCGTCGGTCAGGTCGGGCGCGGCCAGGGCGAGGTTGTCGCGGACGCTGAGCTCCGGATCCAGGGTGTCGTGCTCCTGGGCGAAGTAGCCGAGCCGCAGGCCGGTGCCGGGGACGACCCGGCCGGAGTCCGGCTGCTCGTGGCCGGCCAGGATGCGCAGCAGGGTGGTCTTGCCGGCGCCGTTGAGGCCGAGCACGACCAGTCGGCTGCCCCGGTCGACGGCGAGGTCCAGGCCGCTCAGCACCGGCCGGCCGCCGTAGGCCTTGGCGAGGCTGATCGCGCCGAGCGGCATCCGGCCGCAGGGCGCGGGCTCGGGCAGCCGGATGCGGGCGGTGCGCTCGGCCTGCCGGACGGGTTCGAGTTCGGCGAGCATCCGGTCGGCGCGGCGGGCCATGCTGCGGGCGGTGGTCGCGGTGGCGACGTTGGACCGCATCCGGTCGGCCTGGGCGTGCAGGGCGGCGGCCTTGCGTTCGGCGTTGGCCCGCTCCCGGGTGCGGCGGCGCTCGTCGGCCGCGCGCTGGGCCAGGTAGGCCTGCCAGCCGGTGTTGTGGACGTCGATCACGGCGCGCTGCGGGTCCAGGTGGAAGACCCGGTTGACGGTCTCCGCCAGCAGGTCGAGGTCGTGGCTGATCAGGACCAGCCCGCCCCGGTGGGTGGCGAGGAAGCCGCGCAGCCAGGCGATCGAGTCAACGTCCAGGTGGTTGGTGGGCTCGTCCAGCAGCAGGGTGCCGTGGTCGGCGAACAGGATGCGGGCCAGCTCGACCCGTCGGCGCTGGCCGCCGGAGAGGGTGCCGACGGGGGAGTCCATCACCCGGGCGGGCAGCCCGAGTCCGGCCGCGACCCGGGCGGCCTCGGCCTCGGCCGCGTAGCCGCCGTGGGACTGGAACCGGGCGTCGGCGCGCGCGTAGGCGTCCATCGCCCGGCGCTCCTCGGCGGGGGAGGCGGCCCGCGCCATCGCCTCCTCGGCGGCGCGCAGCGCGCGCACGGCGGTGTCCAGGCCGCGGGCGGACAGGATGCGGTCGGTGACGGTGACGGCCGGATCGGCGGCGCGGGAGTCCTGCGGGAGGTAGCCGACCGGCCCGGTCCGGGTGACCGTCCCGGCGGCGGGCGGCAGTTGTCCGGCGAGGGTGGCGAGCAGGGTGGTCTTGCCGGCGCCGTTGCGGCCGACCAGGCCGATCCGGTCGCCGGGGGCGATGTGCAGGGTGACGTCGGACAGCAGCAGACGGGCGCCGACGCGCACGTCGACACCACGAGTGGTGATCATGGGATAACGCTCCGAAACAGCTAACGGACACACGGGTGGCGTGGAGGCGGGTCCGTCAGCTAGGAAATTCGGGGCGTAGACATGCCGGCCAGGGTAGTGGCCGGTCGGAACGGGCGCATCCGAATTAACGGGAGCACTCGAACGGACGGGGAGCACTTGAACGGGGAGCACTCGAACCGGCCGCTTCGGTACGGGGTGCGCACCGGCTCGCGCCGCTGCGCACCCGTACGTGACGGTCGTCAGGCGCGCAGGACGGCGGCCACCACCGAGGGGTGGAACAGCCGGGTCGGCGGCGCCACCAGCGACAGCACCTCGTGGAAGGCCGCCGTGACCTCGGCGTTGCGGGTGGCGCCGTGCAGCACCTTGTCCAGGTAGCGGTGCTGGAGCTTGATCAGGGCGCCGGAGGGTCCGCCGGTCGTGGCGGCGAAGCGGACGTCCTCGGCGCAGGACATCATCCACGCGTTCTTGGAGACCGCCGCGATCTCCCGCCGGGCGTCGCGGGCCGTGGCGGGGCCGATGCCGCTGTGCCGGGTGGCCGTACGGCGCAGCACCTGGGCGCAGAACAGCGAGACGGTGACGCCCTGGCCGTACACCGGGTTGAAGGTGCTCGCGGCGTCGCCGACCGCCACCAGGCCCGCGGGGGCGCCGCGTTCGTAGTGCCGGCGCACGCCCGGGCCGGGGAGGAAGCCGCGCACCTCGCCCGCCGGTTCGGCGTTCCGCAGCATCTCGCTCAGCCCGGGGTCGCGCAGTTGGGACAGGTGCTTGGTGAAGCCCTCCTCGCCGGGCTCGGGTTCGGCGCCGCGCATCCCGGCCAGGCTGACGATCCAGCGGTCGCCCTCCACCGGCAGCAGGACGCCCATCCGCGGCTTGTCCGGGGCCTTGGTCTGCAGGTAGATCGCCTGGTGGCCGAAGTCGACGCCGGGCGGGCGGTGGAACAGCCGTGAGGCGTAGGCGACGCCCGGGTCGACCCGCTCCTCGGGCACCGGGCGGCAGCCCAGTTCGGCGAGCCACTTCGGCACGGAGGTCGATCGGCCGGCCGCGTCGATCACCAACTCGGCCGGGAGGTCGAGGACTTCACCACCCTCCGAGCCGCGCTCGCGGAGCTTCACCCCGGTCACCGCCTGCGCTGAGCCCAGCAGGCCGACCACGTCGGTGCCCTCCAGGAACTCGATCGACGGCTCGGTGCGGACCCGGTCCAGCACCAGCTTGTCCAGCACCGGGCGGGTGCAGGAGAGGAAGGACATCCGGGCGGGGTAGTCGACCATCCACCCGGCCGAGCTGAGCCACTTGAGGTCGCCCGAAGCGGAGACCCGGTGCGCGCCCGCGGCCGTCAACTCCCGGTTGATGCCGGGCATCAGCTCCTCCAGCGCCCGGTGCCCCGCCTCCAGCACCAGGTGCGCGTGCCGACCCTGCGGCACCCCGGCCCGGAACACCGGCTCGTCCGGGTACCGGTCCCGCTCCACCACGACGATCCGCTCGGCGAAGCCCCGCAGCGCCCATGCCGCCACCACGCCGGCCAGCCCGCCGCCGATCACCACCGCAGTGCCCCGCCCGGGGGCCGTATCCGAAGAATTCATCTGATGCCTCCAAGGAAACCCCGGCCTTCAGGCCGGGGAGGAATTGGATCGCCCGCGTAGCGGGACAGGGATAGCCGATTCGCCGTCAAGGCCGACCGGCGTTCTCGGTAGGTAATTTGATCATCTGTCATGCACGAATTAGTGTCTCTTGCATGAAGACCGTTGTGCAGGTGAAGCTGTAGCCGTCGGCCTGTCAGGCCGACGTGCTTGCGGCGACTCTGCGCGCGTGTAACCGGGCTGCGAACCGCGCCTCCGTGGTGGCGTTCGAGTCCGGCGAGCATCGGCGTAACGGTCTGCATCACCGGGTGTACCGGGATCTTCGGGAGTCGTCGGATCTGTCGGCGCAGCCGGTCGTTCTGACGATCAAGAAGGTCTGCGACGCCTATGCGACGTTGAAGGCCAACATCCGTGCCGGGAATCTCGGCCCGAAGGGCTCGAGGCGCCGCAAC